>NZ_CAPG01000029.1:0-50912 GCF_000321185.1 Bacillus sp. AP8 | reverse complement strand
CTACTTGTTCATTATTAATTGTCTTTCTCTATCTACAGAATAGTGATAAGGCGAAAGACCATTTAACAGACCTTTTAAATAGACAAGAGTTTATGAAAGTATTGCAAAACAAGGTAAAAGATAAAAATAAAATTCCATTTACAGTGGTTCTTGTATCTTTAAAAGATTTAAAGTTTATTAATGAGCAATTTGGTTATGTTAGCGGAGATATTTTAATGAAAGAAATTGCATCTTATTTTAAAAAAATCGTAAATCCAGCTTCTCTATTTCGCTTTAGCGATAACGGTATTTCTATCATCATAGATCAAGAAGTAAATATAGGTAGTGTTATTGCAAGAATAAGAAATCGTTTTAACAATTCTTGGTGTATTAAGGAGTGTGATTATATACTTTCAGTTAGTATAGCTGCTGTTGCATATCCTAATATCGCGAAAAATATAGAAGATATAATTAATGGGATTAATCTTGCAATAGAGACTGCAAAAGAGAATAAAGATAATTATTCTTATTGTGATTTAAAGATGATACAACGAGCAAGAAGAAAAGGTGAAATATTAAAAGAAATTAAAGAAATCCCTATCGAAAAGAATTTTCAAATCTATATGCAGCCTATTTATTCTGTAAAAAAGAATCGATTTGAGATGGGAGAAATTCTCTTAAGAATGAATAACTCGCGGATAGGAACAATTAGACCTGACGAGTTTATCCCTATTTTAGAAGAGAGTGGTCAAATTATAGAAGTTACTTATTGGATATTAGAGGAGATATGTAAAACATTACAAAAGCAGCTAAAAAAGACTACCATTACTGGTGTTGCAATAAACTTTTCCTATATACAATTCTTACAAGAAGACTTATTGTTGAAGATTTTTTACATTATTAATAAATATAAAATACCTCCCTCAATGATTATTATTGAAATTACAGAAAGTACGCTTATTGAGGATATAGACAGGATGAAACAAATAATTAATCAAATGACTGAGAAGGGATTTAGATTTGAAATTGATGATTTTGGAACAGGTTATTCAAATATTTCAACAGTTATCGATCTTCCTGTAGAAACGGTCAAACTAGATAAGTATCTTATATGGGCGGCTGAAAAAATGCCAAAATCTAAAGTAATAGTAGAAAATATTAGTTTTGCACTTAAGAAAATGAATATTGATGTACTTGCAGAGGGTGTAGAGACGGAAAGCCAAAATAATCTTGCAAAAAAACTAGGTTGTGATTATATTCAAGGCTTCTTTTATGCAAAACCAATTCCACTTGATAAAGCGCTAGAATGTTTTATAACAAAGATAGATTATTAATTTGAGAGATGGAAATAAGACATTAAATAGAGAAACTGTATTAGAAGGTAGACTTTAAGTTTATTTTCAATTGGCTCAGCTTTTACAGAAAGAAGCTTATATCAATGCTAATAATACGAACGGGTGCTTTACTTCAATATCAAGAGCTGTGATCAGCTCTTTTTTGTTATTCCACAAATGGAGCAGGTTAGCTCCATAAGAAACAAATTTTGTATAAGGTATATTGTATATATTACCTGCAAATTGGTTGTAAGGTTGGATCTAGTTAACACAAAAAAGCCCTTTTATTGGTTAAATAAATAGGTGACTGACGAATATAAGGGCTATTATCTAAAAGTCAATCAATTTCAGTAATACAATTTTAAAAGAAAGAATCTAGTTGCAGTTCTTCCTACCTTGTAATGTTAGATTATGTAAGATAAATGAATGTGTTCTAGTTATTTATCGCATTTAAATACAGTAAACAAATATATTTATAAATATCCAATAGAGGTGATTATTTCGATAACAATACAGAGCTTAAGTACCTAGTAGAAAAATGCATATAGTTGTACCTTGTAGCAAATAAGGAGCAATAAGTTCAATACAATGTTCCAAATCATGGAGGGTCCTTTGACACCCATAAAAGCGATTATCAGACCAACTGAAGAAATAATAAAAACAATTTGAGCATTAAAGTAATACAATAAACCAAAGCTAATCGGGAATGTTGAAGCTTCCAAAAATAAAACTGCAAAATAAATTAGAAATGCTATTATACTAAGAATAAAAAAATATAAAGACAGATAAGTGAATTTAAGATTTTCCATTTACACACCACATTTTTAATAATTTTAAAGAATATAATATACATTATAATTGAATGATTTGCTAAATTTATAAAGATTAAATCAACAAAATGTGAAGTGAAAATTTGTTAGCTACAAGTCATATAACGTAGATTTTATGTAATAGAATCTAGTTTTCTTATGGAGCTAAAAGGACAGGTTAGTGCAATAAGAGAAAAAGAAAATGCAACTAAATGTTGAAAAATCAGAGGCACTATTTAGAGTTTACGCTAGTAATTCAAAGTACGAATGATGAGACATAAAAAAGGTTATAAAAAAGCAATGTGAGAAATGAAATCAACGAAAGAATATAGGGAGAACATAAATGAAATGATGAACTTTAATTGTCTAAACTGTAGGTAATAGATTCGATTTTATATCCAATAAAGTGTGATCATAGGACCTATCATCCATATACAAAGTGCCTAGCCATAATAATTGAAAGAATAAAAAATAGAACTAAAAATGACTCCTTTAGGTCTATTTGTCGTTTACTTGTTAAAACAAAATGGTGATTATTTCTAAAAATTAGTTTATTAAATTTATAAAATTCAAAAAACTAATTGAAATAATTTGGAAAGTAGTTATAATACAAAGTGAGAGGTGATTCATATGTCAGAAAAAATAATTCATGATGTTAAATCTTTGACTCAAAAAGGAATCGAAACAAGAGAGAAGCTATTATTAGCAGCGGAAGAAGTCTTTGGAAAGAAAGGATATTATGAAGCATCTATTGTAAATATTACACAAGCAGCTCAAATGGCTAATGGATCTTTTTATAATTACTTTCCATCGAAGAAAGATATATTCGATGAATTAATTCGTCAATATAGTCATGAATTACGTTTAACGATTAAAGATGAAATGGCAACTGGTTCTAGTTATGAAGATTCGCAGAAAAAAGGTTTTCAAGCATTTTTTAATTGGGTTAAGAATCGACCAAATTTGTATAGCGTTGTCCAACAAGCGGTTGTTGTGGATCAATCAATCTATCGCTGGTATTACGATAAATTAGCTGCTGGTTTTATTAAAAGCCTATCAGCAGGTATGGAAGCAGGTGAATTCAAGAAGATTGATCAAGAAACAGTCGCTTACTGTTTAATGTCTATTGGGCAGTTTATGGGAATGAGATGGGTTTATTGGGAAAAGCAAGACGTTCCTGAGGAAGCATTTGATGCAGCAATGATACTAATATTCCAAGGACTTAATAATCAATAAGGGGTGGTAAGCTATGCAAGGCATTGCCTATTGGATTGAGAAGAGAGCAGTTATACATCCAGAAAGCATTGCTATCATTACAGATAAAAAACAAATCACGTATAGAGAATTAAATGAGCAAATTAATAAAACAGCTACATTTATGAGAGCAGAACTTAGGTTGAATGCAGGAGAAAGGGTAGCGATTTTATCACAAAATCGTTATGAATATATCGTACTATTATTTGCTATTGCAAAGTTAGAATGTATTGCAGTGCCATTAAATATTCGTCTCACTATAAATGAACTTAGCTTTCAATTACAAGATAGTGAAACGAGGGTTTTATTTGGTGAAGAACAATTTAAAAAGGAAGCCACATTGTTAAAGGAAAATGGATCACTTCAAGTAATAGTAGATATAGATTCAGTAAATCATTTAGAGAATGAGCATAATTTTTTTGAACCTATAAATGAAAACGCTTCCTATTTGATTTGTTATACTTCTGGCACAACAGGTAAACCCAAAGGAGCGGTGTTGACGCAGGCTAATATGTTTTGGAATGCCATTAATAATACTACAGCAATAAACTTAACATCTAATGACCGAACGATAGTATTACTTCCATTATTTCACATTGGAGGAATTGGTCTTTTTGCTTTTCCAACGCTTTTCATGGGTGGAACGATAGTTATTCCAGGTAAATTCGAACCTGAAAAAGCGTTAACTATGATGGAAGAACATCAAGTTACTATTGTCATGGGGGTACCTGCAATCCATGATGCTTTATTGCATTCCCCGTCATTTGAATTGAGAAAATTAACTTCCGTTCGTTGGTTTTATAATGGGGGTGCTCCTTGTCCTCATGAATTAATAGATGCCTTTTTTGAAAAAGGATTTTTATTTGGGCAAGGTTTTGGCATGTCAGAAACATCGCCTACTGTGTTTATGCTTTTAAAAGAAGATGCTATGCGAAAAAAAGGGTCAATTGGTAAACCCGCTCTCTTTTGTGACTTTCAACTTGTCGATCAAGAAGGGAAGTTAGTTAAGCAAGGGGACGTTGGTGAAATTGTAATAAGTGGTCCTAATGTGATGAAGGGATACTGGAATCGACCGGAGGTAACGAAAGAAACGATTCGAAATGGCTGGCTTTATACAGGTGATTTAGCGCGTGTGGATGAAGAAGGTTTCGTATATATTGTTGGTAGAAAAAAAGACATGATTATATCAGGAGGGGAAAATATATATCCACTTGAAATAGAACAAGTTTTTAATAAAATATCAGGAATAAGTGAGGTCGCTGTTATTGGTAGAATTGATGAGAAATGGGGGGAGGTCCCAATAGCGTTTGTAGTTGCAGAGGAGGGTAGTTTCTTAACTTCTGAAGTGATTATCGAACATTGTAAGCATTATTTAGCAAAGTATAAGATTCCGAAAGAAATTATATTTATACAAGAATTGCCAAAGAATGCTACAGGAAAAGTCCAAAAAAATCTACTAGACCTTAAATAAAAAAAGAGGTGATTAGGTGTCTATATTTACAATTGGTCAGCATGCTTCATGCAGTAAAACGATTACAGAGTCTGATGTTGATGAAAGGAGTAGAAATATGAGTCATATTGGAATTGAAAAAACTGGTGTTTTTTTTCCGTCTGGGATTGAAACAGCGGCTAATTTAGCAGTGAAAACCGGTATACCTGAATCTATTATTGTTGAGAAGTTTGGTCTTTATCAAAAACATGTCGCTGATTCTTCAACACATGCTTCTGATTTAGCTGTTGAAGCAGCAAAATCTATATTGAAGCAAGTCGAGCCGATGTCTATTGATGTCGTCATTTACTTTGGAAGTCCTCATAAAGATTATTATGTGTGGTCTTGTGCTCATAAAATTCAACATGAAATTGGTGCTAAGAATGCTTATGCATTTGAAATAATGAATGTGAGTTCTTGTTTTCCAATAGCGTTAAAAGTTGCGAAAGATATGCTACGTTCAGATGATGGTATCAATAATATTCTCTTAGCAGGAGGTTGTAAGGAATCACAAATTCTTGATTATGATAATCCAAGATCGCGATTTATGTTCAATTTTGCTGATGGTGGAACTGCTGCTTTAGTTAGCAGAAATGCGAGCAATAGCGAAATTTTAGAAAGCGCTATCATTACAGATGGTTCTTTTTGGGAAGATGTTCGAATACCTGCTGGAGGGTCGAAACAATTTGCGAGTGTAGATTCTGTTACAAAACGTCAGCATTTTATCGATGTTGTAAATCCTTCAAATATGAAGGAAAGACTTGATCCGGTTTCCATCCCTAACTTTGAAAAAGTCATCCGTCAAGCTCTCCACAAAAGTGGGTTAACAACAAATGATATTAAATTATTGTTACCTCTACATACGAAACGCTCCATGTTAAAACAACTCTTACAATCCTTAAATTTATCGGAAGAAAACGCTATTTATCTAGATAACTATGGTCATATGTCATCACTTGATCCATGTGTTGGTCTTCATCTTGCAAACGAACAGGGAAAGTTAAAGGCAGGTGATGTTGCTGTCGCTGTTAGCGCTGGAACAGGTTACACTTGGGCTGCGACAGTTATATGTTGGAAAGGAAAGAGTTAAATGAAATATGCCAGGCATGTTATTCTTCTTATAGGGGAATGAAATTGATAATAATCAGTTACTACCATCGGTAGCATTAGTACAAGATTCAGAAGGTTACGTGTATATAGTAGATATGGGGAACCATATGATTTTAAAGTAAACTATTCTGGAACAATAATTGATACTTATGAATCAATTTAATAAAAAGCAAGGGAACTATGAATTAGTTTCACTTGCTTTTTAATCTATATGCTAATAATTTACCAAAATTACAAAACGTTACGAACTAAGTAGTTTAGCATACACTCACCTTTATATTAAAAAAAATAAAGCTGTATCTAAGAAAGCAAGGAGAAGCTCAAAATGTTAATTTAAGTTCTACTAATCTTTTATTCTGGTCTACGATGGACTATGAAAAAGGGTGAAATCCTGCGAATACATGAGTATTTAAGAGATATTTCTTATTTTTACGAGGGAGTTCAATATGATATCTATTAAAGGATTTCACATTCTTAAATCGAATTAGAATGGATATATATTTTTTGTGGAAGGAGTTTTTATTCCAGTAAAAGACCCTGAATTGTCAGCAAATTGGTATGAAGAAATACTTGGTTTTAAAGTACTTTACATTGAAGAAGAAGCTGCTGTGATGAAGATTGCAGAACAGTCTCAAACAGTAGTATTTCTTGTAAAAACCTTAAATCATCAACCAATGAAATTTCCAAGTAATAATTTTGGTGTGGGAAAATATTATAATTTTATCCCTCAAAATATGGAAGAAACTTACAATTTTTTACTTGAACAGAATGTCAAGGTGAATCCAATAGATGAAGAAGGAAAGACTAAATTTTTTACTTTCTATGACCCAGATGGTAATCCATTAGGGGTTTGTCAGTAAAAGAATTAAGTTGTTTGGTACTTAGGAAGATTGTTTCTAGCTGCTTTTCCTTATTCAACTACCGGGAGCTAGAGCTGAAGATCAAGGCTACTAATGAGTAGTCTTTTTTTGTTATAAAACTATTGGAGTAGTTTAGTGGAAGAATAATAAACTAAAAAATAGGAATATTATTTATAAAGAAGAAACTAATCGCATTTTTCTAGGCTATATTAATTAACGAACTCATTTTATGAAAGTTGGTATAGTTTTGAACTATAATACTAAACCTACTAGTCGATTAGAAATCAAACTCAAGTACAATATGTTATGAATTAGATAATATGAATTAGATAATTAGATAATTTGATTATTCCGAATGCATGGATAGAAAAAATGTCTATCGAAACATATAAATACTATTTTGACACAACGGGGACCTTTGAATAAAAATTGAGTATACATTTTTGTGTCACTAATCATGAAATAGGGAACCTAGTATTTTATTAATATTTTTCATTCTAGTTTACATAATATATATTATAGGAAGCAATACTAAAACAACTAAATCTAGTCTCAAACTACAAGTATACTTAAGAAAGTGAGACAAAATACAAATATTTAAATAACATTTGATATTTCTTTAATAACTCATGATTCCTCTAAATAAAAAAAGAACGTATTAATAACGTTCTTTTTGTTGGAAAAAAATTTAATTGGCATTTTTAAACTCATCAATTTCAATGATAATTTTTTTGAGTTCTTTTATAGATGCTATGACATTGTGATCATATTCTAAGCTATGATTTACGCCTGGTATTAGTTTTGTTCTAATATGTGAATTAGTTTTCAATGTATTAAATCTTTTTGTATTGTAATTTGGATCTGCGTCACCAATTATACAAAAACTCTTTTGTTTTCTATTTGTAATAGATTGGAAAACTTCATCTATTTTTAATAATGGAGTTAGCCAAATTAATTTAGCCTTTCTAAATATGTCCTTTTGTGAAATATCACTCAGAGCTATCGTACCAATTGATTTTCCAATTAGATTAAATTGTTCATAGTTATTCGTAGAATTAGCTAACAAATGTGAAATTGCTGCGTTTGTGTCATATTTAATGGCTGTTATGAATTCTTCTTTTGATTTTGCTTCAAAGTGATCTTGATCATATTTGTAGTTAACCTGTAGAACATCGTAATGACTATTTAAGTAGATTCCTGTAATGTAATGAAAAAGTGGTTTTTGAGTGGTGTAACCCCATCCAGGTAAAAGGATAGCAAGTTTATTTGACTTAGAATCATTTTTCAATAACGTATAAGTAAGATCAAAATCTTCGTAACCTTGAATATGATATGTTTGATTTTCAATCATATACCTCTTCCCTTCCCCGTTCTTTACATAAATAGTTCTTTTACAAATTTTAATCAAAAAAAGAAAAAAAATACGTTAAATAGCAAAATAATTACTAACATTTTATAAAAATTTGATAAATATGCGCTTTTTAAGTGTTGAGAACAAATGTTCTGGATGCTTACATTTTGTAAATAAGTGTATTTAATTTACATTTTACGGGTGTATTTTTATGTAAAAAACGTGTAATCTACCATGATTTTACATTCATTCTTGTTTAAAAATGCCCGTTTTTCACAAGTAGAACACATGTTCTTTTTGATGTTACTTTTATTTTTGATAATAAACCATTTGGTTAATTAGTGCCGGAATCTCACTTAAATCATCAATGCTATTATCTGTTTTGAAATCTGGATATTGAAAATCTTTTTTCCAAATTGTTTTCATTCCAACGTTTTGTGCAGCGACTATATCATTTTGTGGATGATCGCCTATATATATAGCTTCGTGTGCTTCTACAGAAAGTTTATTTAACATTCGTATAAAGATTTCAGGATTTGGCTTTTTGATTCCTTCCATTTCTGAAATCGAGATAACATCAAAATAGGTTTCAATTTCTAACGCTCTTATGTTGTTCATTTGAAATGAAGTATAGCCATTTGATATGATTCCAAGTTTATACTTGCTGTTTTTTAAAGTAGTCAACATATGATGAATATTTAGGAAAGGTACACACTGTTTAGAAAAATGCTCCATATAGTCTTGCAATAATGTCTTCCAGCTGATATCAATAGTAGGAAATTCCGCTACAATTTGCTGATAAACCTTGTCTTTCCAAACATATCCCCTTGCATCTAGTTCAATAAAACGTGTGGTATAACTTTCCTTCGATAGTTGTTTTAAATGATTGTAAAGCCGCTCAAATTGATTTGAAATAAAAAACTTAACAGATTCATCCCTGTTCAATAATGTTCCATCTAAATCAAATAATATCGCTTTAATCACATCGGTTTCCCCTTTTATGTATGATGATACTCATTTTATCAGTCCATAAAATAAAACACGATATCTTCTACAAGAAAATATCGTGTTCTTCACTATTTATTCTTTTTCTAATGTGTTAGTGATCTTGTATTCTTTCTTTTTCTTTTCTAACCAAGTTGGGTATTCTTCATTTAATTTACTATCAAATAAATTTTGTTTAATTTCTTTCTTATGGTCTTCATATTTAGCTGCTTTAGCCGCTTTTTTACCCGTTACTTTGATAATATGGTAACCATAGTCTGTTTTAACTGGATCACTAATTTCTCCTTCTTTTAATGAGAATGCGGCCGTTTCGAAGGCCTCAACCATATCTCCTTTAGAGAAATAATCTAAATCCCCACCTTTTTCTGCCGAACTAGTATCGGTTGAATTTTTCTTCGCTAGTTCAGCAAAATCAGCACCATTATCTAATTCTTTTTTAATTTTTTGTGCTGTAGCTAGATCATCAACTAGAATATGACTTGCTTTTACTTGTTCTTGTTCATCAAACGAATCTTTATTTTCTTCAAAATACTCCTTCATTTCTTCATCTGTTATCTTGATTGATGGTTTAAGAAGTTTTTCTAATTTTAAGAAGTTTTCTATATCTGTTTTAAATGTTTCTAATGAAATACCACTTTGCTCTAGGGAAGCATCAAAAGCCTCCTGACCACCATATGATTGAATGAAAGATTCTAGTTCTTTATCAATGGCTTTTTGCGAAATAGTAATGTTTTCTTTTTTTGCTTCTAATTCAATAATTTTATTTTTAATTAATGTATCAACTACAGATGAACCATATTGTCCAACCATCGCATCATATACTTCTTCTTTTTTTATCTTTTCTCCACCTACTGTTGCTACAACATTCCCTTTTGTTAAAAGTGGGCTAAATGCTATTGCTAAAGCAACGATAACAGCTCCACCAATTATTAGTATTGCTTTCTTATTTTTAAATTTTGCTTTTTTTGTTGGTGTTTGAGTTTCGTTTAATGTTTCTTCAGACACATGATCTGTTGAAGTTGCGGATTCTTTCTCAACATAATCCTCTAAGTTTTTGTCAAAATCTTGATTTTCAGTTGGTTCTAAATTTTTCATATTCTCGTTGTTTGTTTCTTTTGATTCTGTCATTATCATTTCTCCATTAATCATATTTTCTTTGGTTAGGTGAAACATTGCTTTTTAAGCGGATTCTTCGTCACCTTACATAATTTCTTTTTCAAGACATTGATAATAATAACGTGAAAATATTAACAAACTATTAACAAATCGTTAATAAAACAAAAAAATATATTTTAAGTAAACACAAAAATAGTATGGTATTCTGTTGCAGAGCTTAACAATTTCTACTTGGTTGTTTATTGTATCGATACTATTTCAGCTTGTATTTCTACTCCAGTCTAACGTTAATTGAATCTGGATTAACGAAAACACCATTCTCAATATGTTCAGGAAGGTTTTGTACATTGAAATTCAAGAATTTTTCTCTACCCTCTAGATATGCCCTTTCTCCTTTAACTTATTTCATAATTTTATTACTAATAGGTAGTACATCATAATTATGAAAAGCAACTCCTTAGATTAACAATGGCTACACTTTCAACTGTCGATTAACTCCGCTTTCGAGTAAGGTTCACCGAATATTAACGTAGACGTTTCGTAAATAAAAAACACGATATTTTTATATCGTGTTTTTCGTTATAAATTATTCAATTACTTTATTTTCTTTAACATATCGATAAAATAGTATACCACTTGCTAATAAAAGCATTCCAAATAAAAAGGTTTTTAGATCGGCCGTACCTGCAATTAGTACATATACGGAGTACAAGAACGCTAGCGTACCGACTATTATATCTGTAATTCTTCCCTGACCATTTTTATATGTTTCTCCAGTAATAACGAGTTTTACTTGGAATGTCGTAGCTATAAGATATGGAATTAAATAAGATAATGTAGCGATATAAATAATAAACTCAAAAGCTTGTGAAATAGAATTTGAAATCGTTGAAAAAATAAACATTTGGCCTAAAATATTCGTACAAATTAGTGAAAAGGATGGAAATCCTTTGCTATTTTCTTTCATAAATTTAGGAATGAATAGCCCTTGTTTTGCAGCTGCACTTGGCACTTCAGCTGTTAACATAGTCCAACCAATCGTTGAACCTAATAGACTGATCAATCCTAATGCTGCTAGTAGTTTACCGCCAATCGGACCCATAACCGTAATAATGGCATCGATTAATGGTTTTTCAGACATAAGTAATTCTTCTTTTGGTAGTAATCCCATAACTAATGAACTAATTCCAATATAAATGGCTAAGGCAATAAGTAATCCAAGAATTGTCGCTTTTTTTACATCAGTTGGTTTTTTCGCACGTGAGGAAAAGACTACTGCTGATTCAACTCCTACAAAAGCCCAAAGAGTTGCAACTGCAGCGGCATTTATTTGTCCTAATAGCCCAACAGAATGACCACTAGAATTAACATTTTCGGCAACGAAAGGTGTGATATTGGAAGCTTCAAATGCGGTTAAGCCAATGATAATGAAAAAGACAAAACCACTTACTTTAGCAATTGTTGCTAATAGGTTTAGTTTACCTGCACTGCCAACTCCTCGTATAACAATAAAATGTACACCCCATAGTAATAGACTACAAACGATAAAAGTTAAAGCATTTCCTACTTTTAGAGTAAAATTACCAATCGTAAATAGTTCAGCTTGGTTTGTTAATTGCGGGAAGAAAGTGGATAAATAACTAGCAAAAGTTGTAATAATAGCAATGTTTCCAGCTAAATTCCCAATCCAATAACCCCATGTTGCCATGAACCCGGATAATTGGGCCGCTTGTGATCCTTTTTTAAATAATTCTTTCGCGTATATTTGTGGACCACCATTTAGTTCGGGCTTTCTTTTACCTAAATTCCCAAAAACTAATGTTACAAAAAGAACGCCGAGTCCTGTAAATATCCAGGCTAGCATAACGCCTGCAGGGCTTGCCACCTCGGCTAATGTACGTGGTAACATGAAGATTCCCGATCCAACCATGTTTCCAACTACTAATGAAGTTAAAATCCAAAATCCTAATTTTTGTTGTTTCATCGTATACTCCCTCTATACTTTTATGTTGTAAAGTATATACATTAGTTGTTATTAATATAGAGTAGATATCCAAACATCAGTGGTAGAGTAATTGCTATTTTTACAATAAAAAACACACCAATAAGTTGGTGTGTAATAAGAGTACAAATCAAATGGACACCAGACTTTGTTGTGATAGCTCTTCATAGCATTTAAACTATGACAGTTCTACACCTATTATGATGTAGCCCCAGTTCACTATAGCCAGAAAACTATAGCACTTCGGCGATGGTTCCTTTCCATAAACGTCTTTGAGTTTTCTGTCTCTCTGTTTATGTACTATTAAACATCGCAACCTCTACCCCACCGTGATCTGATGGAGATTCTATCATTATTAATATAATAATATAGTAATTACTTAAGATGTATATGTCAACCATTTACGCCATATCCTTTATCTTTTTATTAATTTAAAACTATTCTGAATATATAGATAAGGTTAACTTGTTAAACAGTTTATCCGGAAAGTTATGAGTAGCCGCTAATTGCTTACTTTAATTGAATATTGTCTACTTTCCTTACAAAAGCTTTAAGGATATAATAAGTTAAGGAATTGAGAAAGGATGTTTAAGATGATTACTATTACAGAATATGAAATCCAATTGATTAACGATCAATTTGGAATTTTACCCGGAAATAGATATGAGTTTTTGTTATATTTAGATGTTCCTGAAGATGATGAATTACATCATGAAAACGGAGTATATGCTAAAGTGATTTTTCTTGTCGATGGAGACAAAGAAGAGATTCTTACATATGATTTGTTTGAACGTTCAGAAAATACGCTTTTGGATTTCGAATTAGAAGATGATGAAATCTCTGTACTGAACACATTTTGTAAAGATCATTATTCTGAAGAAATGTAAAAAAAGAGTACCAGACATTAATTCTGGTGCTCTTTTTTAATTTTAATTATAGATTTCGCATTTACAAAAATGATTCCTAGAGTTACTAATATCAATCCTATAATTGCTGTAATTCCTATTGCTTCATTTAAGAAAATCCCACTTAAGAAAACCCCGAATACTGGAATAAGAAAGTTAAATAACGTTACTTTCCCTACCTGATGATATTTCAAAATGTTGTTCCAAAGTAAGAAAGCAGCGGCTGATAAAAAGGCTAAATAAAGCAACATAATTAGATCTTTAATAGAAAATGTGAAAAATGTGAAATCGGTTAGAAACATACCTAATAGAAGGAGTAACACTGAACCAATTAACATTCCATAACCTGATAGATAATGTGCTCTCCAATTGGCCAATGCACGCTTCGTTACAATATTTCCATATGCAGCAATAACTATGGAAGCAAGTACCAGCCATTCTCCATAGCCAATTGTAAAACTTACATCACCCTTTGGAATATAAGTGATGATAACTCCACAAAAACCAACAAGTAGTCCAATTACTTTGGCAGGGTAAAGATGATCATCTTTTAGTAAAAAATGAGCAAAGATGATTTGGAAAAAAGAACTTGTACCAGAAATGATACTTCCTTGGATTCCCGTTGCATGTGACAAACCGATATAAAAGAAAAAGTATTGCAAAAATGTCATCAAAATTCCTAAAACGATGATGATTTTTACAGATGATTTTTCAAATCGTAATTCATTCTTTTTACCAATTATTAAATAGAATAAAAAGATTAATAGTGCTGAAAGAAAGAATCGATAGCCTGCAAATAAGATTTGTTCGCCGACATCTGCTGGACCTATACCTAATGATTGATAACTTAATTTAATAACAGGAAACGCGCTTCCCCATAGAAATGTTGCGGTTATGGCTGATAAAGCCATCCCCCACGGATTTTGAAAGAATTTTTCAGTTTGCATCTAATTTCATACCTCGTTATTCTTCTATAAAAATATTATATTTAGTATCACGAGATATATCATACAACAAAAATAATTATTCTCCTATACAATTGACTTTAAATATACAGATAAACGATTGTAAAGGATTGTTTTAACATAGCTTTTGCACACGTAAGAATGCTTTCCTATTTGGTTTATTTATAATCTAGTTGAAATCTTTTTTTCATATCACTGCATTGTCTAATAATTTTTTCAATATAACTTTTTACTTCATCTTCTGTAAATACATAACCTTCCTCAAATCCTTGTTTCCTAATCAAGAAGTTTCCAAATAACACATCTAATAATTCCATTTCATTCATTAGTTCACCGTTCACGTCACCTGGATATTTTTCATTATTTTTAAGGTATTTTTCGATATATAAGTCATACATTTTAGAATCAACATCAGAAACGAGTAAACTTGTTTGATAAATATACTTCATTGCTCCTTCTACATGTTTCACTAATTCTGGATCAAGTAGTTTTTTATCTATATTCGGTTTTTCTTCATCTAGTAATGCTGTAGAACTCTGATGTTCAAATGGTTTAGGTTCTTTTTTTCGTTTTTTCCAAAGACTAAATTTTTCTTTCATTTTTACTCCCTCCTAACACTTATATAATATATATATCCTTAAAATAAGCTCTCAAACTCATAATATGTAAAAAAAAGAACACCAAATAAGTATTTTAGAATAACTTTTGTGGTGTTCTTAATATAAGTTTCTTCTTGAAAGATCTATTAATCATTCGGATTGCTGACAAGCTTGTTTTGCTAACAAAGAAAGTGTCATATCATCCATTGGTGGATTATGAAGGCCAGCTCTTACATCACGGTAGTATCGTTGTAATGGATTATTTCTTTGTAAGCTCTGAGCTCCAACAATTCTCATTGCTTTGTCTACAATTGAAATCGCTGAATTTGTAACAGCTTTTTTTACAGCTCCTAATTGTGTTTTAATTGCTAGATGATTTTCAGGTTGTGCTTCCCACATCGCTGCGACACTATATAAAAAGTGTCTACTTTGCAAAAGTTCTAACTCCATTTCTCCAATTAATCTTTGAACGTTTGGAAGCTCACTAATGGTCCCTTTAATGCTATTTGGTGAGTACGTTGTAGCAAATTGAATGGCATAATTACGAGCCGCTCCTGCAATTCCAATATAACAAGCGGGAATGTGTAACAGCCAGCTGTCATCAAAGTTCACATCTTTTCTTCCTTTTTCAACAAGATATTTGTCTTCAATTTTAACATTTTCAAAAATAAAGTCCTCACTTGCAGTACCTTGCATAGATATGACATCCCAAGTTTTATTAATGGTAATTCCTTTAGTGTTTCGATCAATTAAAAACCAACCAAGCTCAGCATCTTCCGTAATCCACGCACTAACAATTAGTAAATCTAAAGCAGGTGCTAAAGATGAAAAAGTCTTTCTTCCATTTATAACCCAATGTCCATTTTCTTTAGTAGCCGTAGTAGCTGGCTTCCCACCACGAGTAGGACTACCTGTTTGCGGCTCTGTTGCCAGCCGATTTATTAGGGCTCCTTTTGAAATTTTTTCGAAGGTTTCTTTTATTATATCTTCATTCCAATTTCGTTTCTTATCTTGAATTTGTATAGTAATACCTACATGCCATCCGATGGATAATGCTGTAGGCCCACAGTGCATCGCTATTTTTTCTTGTCCTAACAGAAATTCATATAAGCCTTTTCCGCTACCTCCGTATTCTATAGGTAGGGTTAATTTGGTATATCCTAACTCCTTTAAATCAGCAATATTTTGAAAAGGAAACTCTCTTTTTTCATCTAATTCTTGAGCTCTCTTTGAAAAAGCATCAAGATTTTCAGATAATTTTTCTATAAACCTTTCTTCCCAATGGTTACGAATAAAACTCATCAAAAAACCCCCTGCAATGCCTGTTATTCAACTTCTTTATAAAATGCATACTACACATTATATGAAGGATAAACGGAAGTATAAAATATGATAATCCCTTCTAAATTCTTATAATTCCGATTAGTTTTGTTTGTTATAATAGTAAGCCTTTTGTTTTTATTTGTCAATATTATCAAATTATTCAGAAGTTATACGAAGTGATGCCGCCTTTTCCCTTTTCATTTTTGCTGTGAACAGAAATGGACTACCTACTAAAGTTATGATGGCTATAATAATAAAAGTGAAATGAGAGCTAATGGAACCGAACATACCAAGCATAAATCCTCCTAATACAGGTCCAATCACTTGTCCTATTGAGTTAAAGCCCATGGCTCCAAAATACATTCCTTTAAGATGCGTTGGAGCAATTTCATCTACAAAATAATCTGTTACAGTAAAAATCAATACTTCGCCTATGGTGAATACAATCATACAAGCATATAATACCCAAGCTTGTTGTGCTAAAGAAATTCCAATTAATCCAATGGCTATCGATATTAAACCTAAATTCATAGAAGTCAAAGCGGAATATTTTTTACAAATAGAGAGTAAAGGATATTGAACAACAATCACCGTTATCGCATTTAAGACGAGCATAAAAGTAAATATTTTAACTTCATCCTGAAAAAATAGGACTACTAGATAAATATTGTGGCAAGGTAGAACCAAATTGTGAATAACCTATTACACCGCAAATAATACCAATAATCGAAAGTGAAAATATTCGATCTTTTTTTAATACCGAAAGTGCTTGAGTTAAAGTTGTCGGTAACGACGATTTCCCTTCAGATTGAATAGGATATCGTTTAAATAACAGTACTAATGAAAGAAAATATAAAAAATACATAATTGATGTTATATAAAAAGGCGTTGTTGTTGATGAACTCCCTAGCAATAATCCTAGTAATGGTCCAACTGCTACACCGACATTAATAGCTGTATAGCGGAAATTAAATATCAAAAGCTTATTTTTTTCTTCAGTAAAATCAGACATCAACGCTCTTGATGAAGGTTCAAAAAAGGATCGACAAGCTCCATTAAGTGCGCTACAAACAAAAAACATAATGACCGAATCAGAAAGTGCAAAACCGATAAAAACAATTGAATGCATAAATAAAGACATAAGTAATATAATTTTCCTTCCAAATCGGTCAGATAAGTACCCTCCTAAAAAACTTGTAAACACACCAATAAGTGAACTAATGCCAATAATCGCTCCTGTTAGTACTGGCGATATTCCTTTTTCTTTCGTTAAGTAAATAGCAAGAAACGGCATAACCATCGAACTGGTTAATCGTGCAAAAAATGTTCCAATTATGATGTTAACAACAAATGGATGCATACGTAATACCTTCATTACTTCACTCCTTTCTTTCCGAATGATTACACATTATAGCATGAAAATTCAGAAAGAAAGGAGATCGTAAATAAAAAAAGGCAGCTGACTACTAGAGTGTAATCAGCTGCCTTTTCCATTTTATTGATAAAAAACTTTATCGATATTATATTTAGCATGTAATTTATTGATAATATATGTTTCGTAAATTTCACGCTCCATTGGATCATCAACAATACAAACATCTATAGAATAAATCTCATCACGATATTTCTTCATAGGTGAAACATTATCTTCAAGATGTTTTTTAATACGCTGTCTTAACTTTCTAGCTTTCCCAACGAAAAGGAGTTCATCATGAATGTTATAAAACATAAAGATTCCACCTTTATCTCTTGGAATTTGATGCAAATCAATAAAACCATTGATACTAGGAATTTGTATATCACCAGGTTTTAAAATTTGTTTACGTTGTGTAATGCTAACATCTACTTCAGGTATTTCAATTTTAATCATGTTCAATCACGTCCTCTATATGTGTAAAGGTAAATGTTATCATATTTATTTAGTAAATGCTATAGTTCTTATTTAAATGATTCACTATATAAATGTGTAGATTAGCTCGGAAACTTCAATCTTCTATGAGTAAATCTAGGATTTTGATTTGGATTCTTTTCCTTATAACTATTCCCTTTAGATATCATCCTAGTAACTAAAATCATGGATGCAACTAATGTTTTATTTTTTCTGTAGGTTAGATACTTTCCCTGCCACTGTGGGTGATATTTCTCTTTAAATTTTCTTAAGCCACTAAAACTATACATATATCGAACGTTATTAAATACATTCGCAGCAATTCTCTCGGCAAAGAATGCGTCATTTTGAGTTCCAACATTTGATAGAGGTGCCATACCTAAATTAAAATAGTGGAAACCTTGTTCCTTAGCGTATTGAAACAAGTAAATGAGCATAGCATCCATTGTTCCAACTGGAGCGTCTGGTAAATAACGCATTAAATCGATTGAGAATTTCCCCTTTTCATACATTGGCATGATAGTAGCAAAAGCAATAGCTTCATTGTTTGCATTTCGAAGTATGGCAATCTGTGAAGCGTTGATATACGGGCGATTAAATTCTCCAATAGAAAAACCTTTTTCTTTCTTTTTGCCTAACCATTGTTTCGAAATCGATTGTAATTCTGCATACTCATCATCGTTTATGCTATCCTTGATTTGTAATTGATAAGCTTCGCGCTCAAATCGATTGAATGTCGCTCTTAAGCCGGCTTTTTTCTTACCACTAAGTGAAAATTCATCGATATTTACGTATGCTTCTTCTCCTAATTTGAAAAATTGATATCCAAAATCATGGTATAAATGCATGTTTTTCTGATCAATTTGATAAAAAACAACTAAATATCCCATTTGATTAGCTTGATTCATAAACTCAGTTAATACGGTTACATATGAAGAGGGATCACCACTAGGGTCTCCCAATACAATCAAACGGTTTCTATATTTTCTAAACAGAATTAACGCTTTTCCATCGCTTGAAAAGAACATTCGTTTATCACCCATAAAACCTAGATATGTTAATGAATTACCAATATGAGTTGTAAGAAATTGTTTAAAGCGTTGGCAATCGAATTCTTCTCCTATTTCTTTCTTTCTCAATCTATTAAATAGATAAGAACCACCAATCATAATGAACGGAACAAAAATAAGACTAAATACAGTCGATTCTATTACTTCAGAAAAACTTCTGAAATCCTCTGTATTCTCTAATGTCGATAAGATTGTGCCGAAATAAAAATAAAGAGCTAAAATAAGTAAACCTAAAATTATTACACGGATATAGTAAAAAAACGTTACAAGCATATCTTCTACAATAAATTGTTTATGAACACTTAACAATACTGCCAAAACGATCCCCAATAATATCACTTCATGATAGTCCAAAGATTTTGCTAGATGAGCAATTATCGTTAAGGATAAAGCAAAACTGACAAATAAGAATGATTTTCTTGTGCGATGAAAAATTCCTTTTATATTTAAAATTAAAATAACTGAGCATGTTAGTATGATGTTATAGCATAGATCAAATATCGCTTTATTAAATAAAGAATCATTCACTGGGACTATTAAGACAGATGTTATATTGAGCCATGCAGCATAAAGTACAAGGATACTTAGTGCCCAGTATCCAATTTTAGAGAGAATATCACGATATATAGCCCAAACGACTCCTGTCGTTTCAATGGCAGGACCAATAATGGGCTTATCCTCAACTTTTCTAATGGTAATGCCCGTATATTCAAATACGGTAAATAATAAAGCGATTAAGAAAGGAATGATGTAATAAACAATTCGATACAATAAAATGACTGACAAGATATCTTCCTCGGCTACGCCGTAATAGCTCATACCTAAAAGATAAGTTAAATCAAATGATCCAAATCCTCCAGGAACAAAACTGATTACCCCAACAATAGCAGAAATAATAAATATCCCCATTGCTATCCGCCAAGATAATTGAATATCAAACATTTGTAAAAGAATAATTAAGATAATGGCTGCAAATGCCCACTCTATAATGCTAGCTAAAGTAAAACGAATATTCATAGAAAAAAAAGAAATTTCTTGATCCTTACTTTTTACTTTCTTTCTATTTATATAGGCAAGTATAAAATAAAATGGTAAAAATAATGCCATACCGATTATAACGAAAAACATCCATGGTTTATCCATTAACAACTTAGTTGCAGGAAATACATGAAGCAATATTAGAATAGAAAAAAATGATAATCCATTTAACGCAGATGTTGTCATCCATGTGATAGATTGCATTAAATCTTTATGATGATTTGTATAGGAGCGATACGTAACATGTCGTAAACTGGCCCCGGCTAATCCACCAAAACCCATAATAGAATTAATAGAGCTAGCTATAAAAGCCGTTTTAATATACTTTTTCTTAGGAATAGTTATCTTCATAGCACGAACTAATGTATCATCGTATAACGACATAACTAGAACCGAAAGAGTACCAAAGATAACGATTACAATCATGTCAAACCTATTCAGATTAGCTGCAGTTTGTAGCACTTCCTTAATGGATATGTTACGGAGTTCTTCCTCAGCTCGATAGATGATATAAACGATTACACATATCGGGAAAAGAACTTTAAATATTTTTTTCAATGATTTCATATGTATTAAAACTCCTCTGACGAATGTTTGCTGCATTTTATGTGAGGCCCTATATAAATTTAAACCAAATATTTAGTATTTTGAAACGAATTTTATGTGTATTTACATAATTTAACCTATTCAACGATTGCAAAGCTAGAAAATGATAGAGGAGTATCTATTAAATGATACTCCTCTGCTTTTAATCATTAGAATTGAAATACTAGTTCATTCAAATAAAAAAACCGCTGTCTAACAACGGTTTTATCTACTAAGCATTTTGTTTCAACGTGATTTTTTTTCTATAAATAACAATAACACATATTGCTAGAACAATTAAGAGTGGAAGAAAAACCATCCATAACTGCTTTACATAAAATTCAACGAGCATCCATTTACTACCTAAAACATTACCTAGAATAATAAAAGTAGATACCCATACAATTGCACCGGAAAAGGCAAACAACGAAAATCTTTTAAAAGAATAACCATGTACTGCTGCTAAATAGGCCGTTATATGTCGTACTCCTGGAATGAAAAATCCAATAAACAGTAAATATGATCCCATTTTTTTAAATAACTTACCTGAGTAGTGAAGTCTTTTTTCAGTTATATGAATTTTATGTCCGAATTTTTTAATAAAGGGTAAACCAAGTTTATATCCTAAAAGGTAACTAACTGTTATCCCTCCCATAGCCCCTAAAATCGAAACAATTAATGATGGGAATAATAATAAATGACCTTGGTAAACTGTATAGCCAACATATGTTAACAAAATTTCATCAGGAATAGGCAGACCAACCATACCACCTATTAACGCTATCACAATTCCAAAATACGCAAAATGTTCTATTAAAAATGGGATGCTTAAATTCAATATCGTAGCACTTCCTTTATGAGCGAATCCTAAATCAAAATTGTTCAAAGAACACTATTTTCAGAATACCATTTTTTTCTTAGAAATCCTAATAAAATCATTAGTTAACATAATATTATTATGTTACATTAGAGGTTTAAAGGGTTGTTTTCTAATACATGTCGAATCTCTTTGTCCTCAACATGTGTGTAAATTTGTGTTGTTGATACACTAGCATGCCCAAGAATGTATTGCAAACTTCTAATATCTGCTCCATTTTTATATAGTAAGGTTGCTGAGGTATGTCTAAGTTTATGTGGGGATAGTTTTTCCTTGTTTAACCCAGATTGTAGATTAATGCTAGCAACAATCCGCTCCACACTTCTTCTTGAAATTCTCGTTCTCTTTTGAGATAAAAAAACGGCTTTTTCATTTTCAATTCCTGTCAATTGATTTCGCTCATGATTTATATAGTCCTCTAGTGCTGACAAGCAAGATTGGTTTAAAAAAATCGTTCGTTCCTTATCTCCTTTACCTATTATATGAATGCTATCGCCGTGAATGGATTGTAAATTTAAATTACAGAGCTCTGATACTCGTAAACCTAAATTCAAGAAAAAAGTGATAATACAAGTATTTCGATAATAATGATTGCCTTTTTGTATTCCTTCTAGAAAAATTTTTGTTTCTTGAATATTCATATAAATGGGTGTCTTCTTACCGATCTTTGGACTTTCTAATTCATCTGCTGGATTATACTCTAATAAGCGTCGTTTGACCGTAACATATTTAAAAAAAGATTTAATAGAAGCCACTTTTCTTGCCCTAGAATGGGCGCTATTATGTCTCACCACTTCACAGTACTCCAAAAATCCATATAAATCTTCTAATGTTATTTCTTTAATTGTTTCAATCGTCACATCTTGAATACTAATTTGCTCGATATTTTCTTTTGTCATTTCTTCCATGTCTTCATCTTGAGATGCTTTATAGTATCGGAGAAATAAAATTATATCATACTGATACTCTTTTCTTGTACGGGGGGATTTTCCTTTAATTGTTGTTAAGTAAATTAAAAAATCTTTCAGTAGTTTTGGAAGTTTTACCTTCATGTCCTTATCCTCCGTAAAAATCGTGTCGTATTGTCCAATTATACCATAAAAAAACGTCGCCAAATAGCAATTTGGCGACGTTTTTAATTATTTTGGCATCAACATAAACTTCAAAATACTTTCTCTATAAAATTTTTGTCTTTTTTCTGTATAATGATTTTTTAAAATTTATTATCTTGATCTTGATGTTGGGATTTTTTAACAAATAATGGATGTTGCTGAGGGGCTCTGTAGCAAAATTACTTTTACTTTACACTACTAGTTGTATTTGATTGCAACCTTATTTCAACTTAATATCTTTCAAATCTACCCTTATCAAATCTTAATTCATGACCAAAATAAGATTTGGTAGTATGATTAATACATTATATATATTTCAAAATGGAAATGAGGTGAAAATATGGCACAATGTACAGAATGTTTTGATGGAAAAGTAATTGATGAAAAGCATGAACAATATGAAAACCTCGATAATGAATTGATCCGATTAATAGATGGTGGGCAATTTTCATATTATGAAGCATTCAAGCGAGCTACAAGATTATACCCTGCTATTAAAGATTGTGAGTCTTGTAATGGAACCGGAGAAAAATAAAAAGAAATGATTGGTATATGTAAAGGTGAAACAACAAATGAATAAAAATTATCCTTATGTCCTACTAGTAGTTGCAAATATATTTTGGGGTGGAAATTTTGTACTCGGAAGTATTGGTAAGGAATACTTTCCTCCATTCACATTCGCTTTTTTGCGTTGGTTGATTGCATTTTTGGTTTTAACTCCCTTTTTGTTTCAAGCTTTTTTAAGAGATCGACAAGTATTATGGAATCATAAATGGATTATCTTACTAATGTCTGCTACAGGAGTAGCTGGTTATAATACACTCATTTATATTTCGTTACATTGGACAACTTCTATAAATGCAGCGGTTATCAATCCGATAACCCCCATATTTATAGCCATTTTATCAATCATTATTTTGTCTGAAAAAATTACAAGATCTCAAGTGTTAGGAATTATCTTTTCTATTATTGGAGTTTTATTTACTATATCTAGAGGTTCATTAGATAATATCACTTCATTCACTTTTAACAAAGGTGATTTACTTGTTCTCATTGCTGTTTTAATTTGGGCGCTGTATTCAATCTATGTAAAAAAATATGCGAATATTTTGCCAACTTACACTAGTTTTTATATAACTACGTTTATTGGTCTAATCATGCTAGCTCCATTTTTCCTATATGAAATGGCTCGTTCAACTCAGCATATAATATGGAATCCTACATCCATAAGTATTATCTTCTATGTAGGATTTTTTGCAGCAGTTATTGCTTTTTTATGTTGGAATAATGGCGTTGCCAAAGTAGGTGCTGCTAAAGCTGGAATATATTTAAACCTCTTGCCTATTTTTGCAGCTATCTTAGCTCCTTTATTAACAGATGAAGTAATAAGATGGTATCAAATTGTAGGTGGAGTTATTGTTATTTTTAGTGTTATTATTTCTTCACGAACAAAGAAAAGTCAACATAATGAAGTGAAAATAGCCGAATAAAGTAAATTCGTAAAAGGAAGATGTTTTGTCTAATTCCTATTCTCACCAATAAGAAATATTAATATGATTAAGATCGTAAAAACAGCTTTTTTACAAAATATTTCTAATTAAAGTGTAGGGGCTGTCAAAAAAAGTGAATAAAAATCACCTTTTGAACAGCCCTTTTCATCATTATTTACTTGTTCTTACACGAACCAACTTTGCTAATTCCATAATAATAACCGTAAGTAAAGCTAATCCAGCAGCAATAGACCAATTGTTAAATCCGAATGACGAAGGGATAGAGAATACGCTACGGACACCAGGCAGTATTGTAATGGCATATAAACATAAACATACTGCCACTGCACCGAATACATATTTATTACTAAAGAAGCCTAATTGAATAGCTGTTTGCCTATTAGATCGAGCAGCAAAAGTTTGTAAAGTACGTGCTAAGATCAAAGTTGTGAATGCCATAGCTACACTTACTTCAGCAGATTCCTTCATACCGATATATTGAGAGATGATTACAGCAATTCCTATAAGAGCCCCCCTTATTATAACGGCCTGCATCGTTCCACCTGCAAAAATGCCTTCTTTTAAATCTCTAGGCTTTCGTTTCATAATATCTGGCTCAGCTTTTTCCATTCCTAATGCAATGGCAGGTAAAGAGTCATTAACTAAATTAATAAATAACAGTTGTAACGCTGTGAAAGGATTCACCCAATTGAAGAAAAGCGCAAAAAGGATGGCTATGATAGCACCTAAATTACCAGCGAATAGGTAGGCAATTGATTTTTTTATATTATCAAATACGGTTCTACCAACACCAACAGCATTAACGATGGAAACAAAATTATCATCAGTTAAAATCATTGCAGCGGCATCCTTAGCTACATCCGTCCCGCTACCCATTGCTATCCCGATGTCAGCTTGTTTTAATGCTGGAGCATCATTTACACCGTCTCCAGTCATAGCGGTAATATTTCCTTTTTTCTGCCATGCCTTAACAATACGAATTTTATTTTCGGGGGAAACACGAGCATAGACTGAAATATGTTCTAATTTTTGATTTAGTTCTTCTTCTGTCATATTATCTAAATCAGGTCCCGTTACTGCTACATCTCCGTCATTCATTAAGCCAATGTCTCTACCTATGGCTTGAGCAGTTGTTTTATGATCGCCTGTAATCATAATAGTTCGTATTCCTGCTTGTTTCGATTCCTCCATTGAGGCATATACAGCTTCCCTAGGTGGATCTATCATGGCTGTAAGTCCAACTAGAACAAGATTATCTTCATCTTCTATAGTTACTGATGTTTGGTTATTCGGTATCTTTTTATACGCATAAGCTAAAACACGCAATGCTTTATTAGAAAAATCTTCATTGGCTTGATGGAAAGTATCTAAAATCTGTTGAGTTATGGGAACTTCAGAATTTTCTATCAACGCATGTGAACAACGATTGAATAAAACATCTGGTCCACCTTTTACAAGCATTGTTTTTTGCTCATCAAATATATGTATCGTAGACATCAGTTTCCGGTCGGAATCGAATGGAATTTCAGCCTGACGTGGAAACGTTTCTCTAATAGAATTTGCATTCAAGTTATTTTTTAAGCCGTATGTGAGAAGAGCAACTTCTGTAGGATCACCTAATTCATTGCCCTCTTCGTTAATCGTTGAATCATTACAAAGTATTGCGATATGCAATAACCATCGTTCACTATCCGTCCATTTCTGTTGATTTAAATCAAATTTATTGGTTTTGTTAATAGGTAAAAAGCAATCAACGACTGTCATTTTATTTTGTGTTAATGTTCCTGTCTTATCGGTACAAATAACCGTTGTAGAACCTAGTGTTTCAACTGCAGGTAGCTTTCGTATTATAGCATTTTGTTTTGCCATTTTATTCATTCCTACAGCTAATACGATTGTCACGATTGAGGATAAAGCCTCTGGTATAGCAGCTACTGCAACGGCCACGGCGAACATAAGAGCTTGTAAAACGGATGTTGTTAAGTCAGGTGTATTATTTTCCATTAACACTCGTCCTACTTCTACTGCAAAAATCAAAACACATAGAATCAATATGGCAATGCCTAGCTTCTTACTAAATCTTTCTAGTTTTTGTTGTAGTGGTGTTTGTTTAGCAGCAGCACTTTCGAGTAAATTAGCAATTTTTCCAATTTCTGTGTTTTCAGCAATATCGGTGACTACAAATGTTCCTCTGCCATACACAATCATTGAGCCGCTAAATACCATGTTTAAACGATCTCCAAGTGGTACTTTATTTTCTATAACAGAGATGTTTTTTTCAATAGCTATTGACTCTCCAGTTAGCATTCCTTCATCTACTTTTAAACTGCCTGAATCTATTAAACGGCCATCAGCAGGTACATAATCACCTGCTTCTAAATATACGAGATCACCTACAACTAATTCTCTTGCTGGAATATTTTGTTTAATCCCATCTCGTATAACTTTAGCTTCAGGTGCCGATAATTCACTTAATACCTCTAATGAGCTTTCGGCTTTTTTTGTCTGTACGACACTAATGATAGAGTTTATCACTAATACAAGGAAAATAATAACGGATTCAACAATTTCTCCTAAAGCTATCTGTACGCCAGCTGCAATGAGTAAAACAATGACCATTGGGTCCTTAAAGTTTTCTAAAAATAGCTTCCATAATGGCACCTTTTCTTTTGCTTCCAATTCATTAAACCCGAACGTCTCTTGTCTAATTTGAATTTCCTTCGTCGACAGACCATTTTCCATTACTTCCTGTTTGTTTTAATATTTGATCAATACTAGTTTGATACGAGTTCACAACTAATCTCCTTTCTATATCACATACATTTACAAATTTTCCGTATATTTATTAGTTTGTTTTTATGTAATAGTTTGTTTTCTAAAAACTTTGTTGTTTTTAATAACCTCAGTGCATCGTATAAAAAAGAAACTTAGCTTTTATTTTATTATATCAAAATAATTAATCGCTATATTTTTATCTATAAAAGTTAACGAAATATTATTAAAGTAAACAAATTTAGTTATATTTTTCATTCTAATAAAAACAACATCAGCAAATTTCTCAAAATAAAAGAGCACCTTATACAGTGCTCTTACTATTATATATTAATCTTATTATATTGATTTGTCATTTCGTTGAATTCTTTTACTAGATTTGTTACTTCTTTGCCAACTTCATTTATGACATCAATATTATTAGATACAACCTTTAACTCTGAACCTTTCATTAATGAGCTGTACAATTCCTTCTCAAGATCTAATAAATAATCATATTTATCTAACGTTTTTACATAGATTGCTTGTCTATCCATAAATGTTTTATGAAGATTTTTTATTTTGTTATTTTGTTCGTTATCCTTCAATTTATTTAACATTTTTTCTGTATCTTTTAATTGATTATCCACTAAAGCAACGTTTGATTTCTCTTTATCTATTAACTTCTTACTATCTGAAATCACAGCTAAAACTTGATTAATTTTATCTGTCACATTTGAAATGTTATCTCTACCTTCTTCCATAATAATGGTAAAGAGGTCCTCTTCATCTTTGTTTAATTCCTTAAACAAAATTTGCTGTTTCGATTGTTGCAATGCGTTATTTACTATTTCTTCGTGTCTTTCTAAATATTTTTCTGCATAATTGCTACATCCACTTAATAGAAGACTAAAGATAATACCAACCGTTAAAACATATATTTTTTTCATATTTACTCTCCCGAAATCTCTTAAATTCTTTTATCTTTTGTAAAGTTTGCCATGAAATGCTTTGACTCCTCATAAACAGCAAACTCATAACCGGCTGCTTCAATTGTTTCAATGATTTGAGGTAATGCTTCAATTGTTCCTTTTTTGTCGTGAATTAAAATGATTTCAACTGGTTTGTCTAACTGGCGTTTTATCTCCGCCACTATTTGCGAGGGGTTATTTTGGTGTCTCCAATCATTTGAATCAATAGACCAATCCCATGTTTTTAATCCAGCCTGCGCCACTTGATCTCTTAATTTCTCAGATAATCCGGGGCTAGATCCATATGGAGAGCGGAATAGTACAGGTTCTTCCCCAGTGATTTCAGTGATTAACTTTTGCGTTTCTTTCATTTCTTTTACAATCTGACCTTGTGTATATAATTTGTTATAATTATGAGTCATAGAGTGCATTCCTACATAATCGCCACGTTCATAAAATTGTTTAACGTATTGAGGATATAATTTAATATTGCTCCCAATTAAAAAGAAAGTAGCAGGTACATTATATTGATCCAATATTTTGATCAATTGATCAGAGTATTTAGATGGACCATCATCAATCGTTAGAAACGCTATCTTTCGATATTGTCCGTTAAATACCAAAGGTGCATTCTTTTGTTTTTGATTGTATTCAATTGTAGGTAAAGAAATGAGATTTTGCTTTTGTTTTTTTGTAGCTGCTTCTGATGGTAATGGATTTAATAATCCACAAAGAACCACACCTGATAATATAGTTGCTGCCAATTTACTTTTTCTTTTTTTCATTTTTCTATCCTCTTCCTCTTTGTAAAACTTTTACGATAAACACATAATACTATTTAATTATATTGAAATAACATCGAACTTGTAAATAAGTTGTAAAACATAAAAAATATTTTAAAATGATCAATGTAAGTTACAAATAAATAAAAGCAATTCTACTTTGTAGAACTGCCTTTAAATTCCTTCTAATTTTGACAAAACACCTTTTGCATAGTAATTAATTTTTGGGGAGGTTTCAAAAATAAAAACATATAATAATTCATTTTCGACATTTTTATACGTATATAAATAGCCTGGCTGATACTCTAACTGAGCTTCTTTTTTTTCCACAAGTTCGGTTGGGGTTTTTTCTATATTTTGTATAAAATTATCGATTATTGTTTTTCCTGAATCAACAGATGTATGAATACGTTCGGTGTTACTACCGTCCACAGGATAGTAATCAAATTTTAATACATCCCCTGTTTTTGCAGAAAGTGCTAATTTAAAGGCCTTTATTATAAGACCGTATTTCATTATTTACGAATGTCACAATATAGTAGCCATTCTTCACATCTTCAATCTCTTTTTTGCTAAATTGAGTAAGAACTTTATTTATATATTCTTTACTATAATAGCTCATCCAAGTAGAATCGATATAATCAACATAACTGATGAATTTATCTAAATATATTTTTTGATCATAAGCATCTTCTAACCATTGTAGAGCTTTAATTTTTATTTCTTGTTCAGATAATATCGATGGTTTTTTCACTGTATCATTTATATCAATCTTCTCTATTACTACCTCATTTTTTTTAATTGGTAATGAAAGATCACTACAAGCTGTAAGGAATATTCCAACTAGAAAGATAAGACTAATACGAATATAATTCATTTATTTCTCCTACCATTATTTAGAATCAAAAAGTAAAGTAACAACTGTTCCTTTTCCTACTTCACTTTCAATCATGATGCTACCATGATGAATATCCATAATTCGTTTGCAAATAGCTAACCCTAACCCCGCACCATTATTATTTCTCGTTCTCGATTTATTGACCATAAAAAATGGTTCAAATACGTTTTTTATATGTTCTCTAGGGATACCACAACCATAGTCCTTAACTTCAATTTTAAAATCCTTATTATTTACATGAATTTCAATTGTTGTCCCTTCAGGAGAAGCTTTAATACTATTCGTAACTAAATTAGAAATAACAATTTTTATTAATTCTCTTTCCATATCAACTTTAAAATCTTTTCCTTCGATAAGTAAGTTCATATTTTTTTCGTTTAAATATGGGGTGATAGCTCCTTTAATATCAAGAATGACATCTAATATCGATTCATTTTTTAGCAATACATTTTCATCTTTATCTAATAAACGCATTAAGTGTGAAGCTAAGTCTTCAAGACGTTTACCTTCTTTGTATATATAATGCAGCCCTTCATTGAAAATCTTTTCATCATATTTAGTTTTCCTTAACAAATCAGAATAACCGATAATGGAGGTGAGAGGTGTTTTTAATTCATGGGTTAAATTATTTATAAATCTTTGTTTTTCTTCATTGTTTTTTTTTAATTCATTAATCTTCTCTTCAATCATGTCTGACATAGTATTAAAATGCTTTGCCAGTATAGCAAACTCATCTTTGGTTTGAACTCGAACTTTTTCTGAAAAATGACCTTTGGATATTCGTTTGGTTGCATCGATAAGATGATGAATAGGACGTGTTATGTAGCTACTTACAAAAAACATCATAACAACAAATAGTATTGTGGCAGCAAAATCAATTTTTAAAAATAATGAATAGTCATTTTTACGATCTTTAAAAACAGGTGATATATCGCGAATATAAGTTAAAATATAGTCCTCTTTTTCTATAGTAATGAGGTTTGAAATAAAAATATATGTTTTGTCATCTATATCTCGTATGATATAATGCCTAGTGTTTTCTTTTAAGTCTTCTATTTCCTTACGATTCGTGGGTATTTTAAAGGGAGCATTACTATATAAAATGGCCCCCTCTTTATCCATTACCTCTACAATTGCTTCATTTTTGCTGTTACTTTCAATATAGTTTTTTATAGAATTAGAAATGAGATTTTCCATTGAATATATATTGGTTGAATACAACTGCATCTGAGTATACAGAGGGATACTGACATTTAATCCTGAATAAAAACTAAATTGCTCTGCGAGGGCTAATTGAATATCATTATTAAGCATAGTACGGTATTTTTTTTCAATGATAAAGATATTAGTGGTATTAAAGATAATAAAAAAGATTAACACCGAAAAAATATATACCTTTTGCCAAATTTTCATGTTAGCTCTCCAGTCTATAACCAACTTTAAATACTGTTTTAATCTCTTTATTAAGGTCTAGCTTTTTTCTTAATGCACGTATATGCATGTCAACGGTTCTCGTTCCTCCTTCAAAATCAAAAGACCATACTTTTTCAAGTAAAGTAGCTCGTGATAATGCAATATTTACGTTTTGAACGAGAATACAGAGTAATTCGAATTCCTTTTTTGTTAAATCAACAAGCTGGTCTTGTTTCTTTACAACTCTTTCATTTAAGTTAATGGTAATATTTTTATATGAAAGTGTCGTTTCTTCACTTCCAAATCTACGTAGGACGGTTTCAATTCTTGCTAACAATTCCAGCGTTTCAAAAGGCTTCACGATATAATCTTCGGCACCCAAACGTAATCCAGTTACTTTATCCATTACCGTATTTTTTGCCGTTAAAAAAATGACCGGTACACCAATAAAATGAATTTTTTTCATGACTGAAAACCCATCTATTTCTGGAATCATAACGTCTAGGAGTACTAAATCAAAATGCTCTCTTTCAATAATATCGATTGCGGACTTCCCGTCGAAAACTTGCTCCGTTTCATAATTGGCTAAATTTAAATTTAATTTTATTAAATTGGAAATGGCAATTTCATCTTCTACAATTAAAATCCTTTTTTTCATACCTACTCTCCTCTATACAAAGTATGTCCATTTTCGATGTTGTAAATAAAATTTATTATTTCTATATAAAAAACTTAGATTTTCTAACAGAAATCATTATTATATCCTTTTTTTTATTTTTCTTGTATAACATTTTTCAAGAATACTTCTATTTATATAAATAAAAATAGGCTCTTCCATGATGATGGATGAACCTATCTTTTTTCGTAGTCTTTTGTATGTTCAACAATTTGTCTAGCTGTATCTTCAGTTGTCACTAAAACATTCAAATATCCACCATTTAGCGCACCAATTATGGCAGATACCTTTTCAGCAGATTCAGCAATCCCGATCGAATATCTTGTCTTTTTTAGTACATCTAATTGTATAGAAATGGTACGATCATATATACTTGTATTCACCTGATTTCCTAAAGCATCAAAAAATCGCGAACAAATATCTCCTACCACTTTTCCTTCTTCTAGTTCTTTAATAATAGCATCACCGTAGAAGGCACTCCAACTAGCTTTACTGGTAATATTTGCAGAACCAATTCCAAATATAGCAATATTAATCTGATTCCAAAGCTTAGCAATTTCTTGGAAATGATTCGATTGAATGATGTCATTTCTTGTTTCTTTTTTCCCTACAATCGCTGGCACGTCAATCATAACAGAATTTCCATGAAGTTTTAAAGATGCATTATAACAAATAGTATTTACATGGTACCTGCTTTCTAACACACCTGATGGGCCTCCAACCATAGGTATACAAATGATATTCTTCTTATCAAGTGTTTGAATTTCATTTACCATCTCAGCTAAACTACTACCCCAAGAAAAACCAATTATATCATTGTCTTTTAATATATTTCTAATGAATCTCGCAGAGGCTTGCCCCATTGCTTTTAGTCTACTCTTTTCAGGTTGTTCTGCTTCTATTGGTACAACAATAACATGCTTTAATCCAAACCTATTTTTAATGGTTTCTTCGTATGTATATGTTTCTTCAGTATCATATTGTATGGATATTTTTACAATTCCTTTTTCACGAGCTGTTTTTAACATTCTACTAATTGTCGTTCGATAGATACCTAATTCTTTAGAAATTTGACTTTGTGTTAAGTCTTGTTCGTAATACATTTGTGCTATTTTGATTAGTAACTTTTTTTCTTCTGATGGAATCATGCTTCTTCACTACCTTAAACACATATGTGTAAATATTTGCTTTGAGTATATAATTGTCTATCTGTTAAGTCAAATGATGAAAAAAGCACTTATATAAACGTTTGACAGTTTGTGAAAGCGAGTGTAGACTAAAAACGTGAATTGCACATATTTTATCGCGTTGCACATATGTGCGTTTAATAAGAGGAGTGAATTAGTATTGAATAACGATGATTCCAAAAAAAGGTGTGCCAAAGAAGCTTTAACATTGATTGAAAACAATAGCATTATAGGTCTTGGTGGTGGAATGACCATTTCTCATTTGATTCAGTATATTAAAGAGTCTAATGAGCTTGATGTTAAGGTTGTGACTCCTTCCTTTTAAACAAAAATGTTATGTTTAAAAAATGGATTAGAAGTTCTTCCAACTTCCGATATTAGTCACATTTCGATAGCCTTTGATGGGTGTGATGAAGTAGATGAGCAGTTTTGTGCTTTAAAAAGCGCTGGTGGGATTCATACAAAAGAAAAGTTAATTGCTCAAATGGCTGAAGAATACATTTTATTAATTGATACGACAAAACTAGTTCAAAGTTTAACGTTTAAACATCCTGTAGTATTAGAAGTACTTGAGGATGCGTTTTCATATGTTGAAAAAAGAATACGTGAATTAGGCGGAAAAGTTGTGGCGAGAACAAGTGCTGCTAAAGATGGTATGACCATAAGTGATAATGGACATTTATTACTAGATGCCTATTTTCAAAATGTAAACGATGTAATAGCACTTGAAACAAGTCTAAAAGGAATCGCTGGGGTTATTGAAACATCACTTTTTACAAATGTTGTAACGAAAATCATCATTTCAGATGATCAAGATATAAAAATAATGTCAAAAAAATAGTGAGGTATCATTATGAAAAAATTGAATTGGGCAATTCTTGGGCCAGGGATGATAGCGCGTGACTTTTCACAAGCATTAAACAACGATGGACAAACCATTTATGCCGTTGCTTCTAGAGATTTAAATAAAGCAATAACATTTGCAAATACTTATAATATAGAAAAAGCCTATGGCAGTTATGAAGAAATGCTGAATGATGATAATATTGATGTTGTATATATCGCAACACCTCATTGTAATCATTATGAATACATTATCAAATGTCTTCGCCAAAATAAACATGTATTATGTGAAAAAGCCATTACAGTAAATAGTAAACAATTAAATGAAATCATTACGTTAGCAAATAAGAAAAATCTCGTAGTGTGTGAAGCTATGACGATATTTCACATGCCTCTATATAAAAAATTGAAAGAAATCATAAACAGCGGAACACTTGGAAAAGTGAAAATGATACAAGTTTCATTTGGTAGTTGCAAAGAGTATGATGTAAAGAATCGTTTTTTCAATATGGGGTTAGCTGGTGGAGCCTTATTAGATATAGGCACATATGCTCTGTCTTTCACAAGGTATTTTCTTTCAAGTCAACCAAATGAAATCTTAACAACAGTTAAGAAATTCGAAACGGGTGTCGATGAACAATCTAGTATCCTTTTAAAAAATGACCATGGTGAAATGGCAGTTGTATCATTAACTATGAGATCTAAAATGCCTAAAAGAGGTATTGTTGCATGTGAACACGGTTTTATTACTGTTGATGATTTTCCGAGAGCGGATAAAGCCGTTATTACCTATACGAATGGTATAACAGAATTAATAGAAGCTGGAGACACTTCAAGAGCTCTTGAGTATGAGATTGATGATATGAACAATTATGTTCAAAACAAACAACAGAATAGCACATTACCATTAACCATGGATGTAATGGATATGATGACTCGTATTCGAGAAGATTGGGGTATTATATATCCTTTTGAATAAAAGAAACGAATTTTCCTATTTTCGTAGTCTCATCGTTTGATAAACATATAAGGGACGCATGAAGTCAATTTATTCTAGACTTTCTCGCATCCCTTTTTTTACAATTATCTATTCACTTTTCGTTCCAGGAAATAGTAGGTCTTGTATCAGGATATCCACATCTTGCACGGTATTCTTTTCGCTCCTGCGTAAAATCCCACCAACATTTATCACTTTCTGGATAATTTGTGTCCAGCTGAAGAAGATCAATCAATTTAATACGATTTGTCCTTAATCTTGTTCTTTCTTCTAAAGTTAACGGTAGTTTTGGAGAAGTTTTTTTATCGAGTCAATAACCTCCTCTGACTAATTCATATCTTGTGCATCCATTGTTAAATTATCTGCAGACATTGCCACTTCCTCAAACGCTTTTCCAATTTCTCTTACCAATAATACAAATGACTCTAATTCTTTTTCAATTTTTGAATTTTGTACTTTTGTTTTCATCATGGTTTGCGCAATTTCTTCAAAATGCTCTTGTGTTTCATTCATGCTCTCATTACCTTCTTTAACAGCTTGACTTATTTTTTCAAGAGATGTTTTCAATTTCTCTACTTGAACATTCGTATTTGTAATTAAAGAAGACACATTTGATACCGAGCGTTTGGTTTCTTCTGCTAGATTCCTTACCTCCCCTGCAACAACTGAAAAACCTCTACCATGTTCACCGGCTCTAGCAGCTTCGATGGCAGCATTTAGTGATAATAAATTTGTTTGGTCAGCAATATTTGTAACAATATTCACGATGTCTTGCATTTGATTAAGTATGTCTAAGAAAAGTTTTACGTCTTTAGAAATATCACTAACTGATTGATTAATATAATTCATGCTTATATTTTGCTTATGTATTTGTTCCTTACCAATACTTGCTCTTTTTTCTGCTAATTCAGATAGTTCTGATCCGCTTTTTGCATGAATAGCAATTTCTTTTGATTTCTCGTTTAATTGTTGAAAAGAAGCATTCGTTTCTTCAGAAATAGCAGCTAAATTTTGAGATGCACTCGCAACATTTTCCCTTAGTGAAATTTTTTGTTCCTCTACTATCCTTTGTAATCGTACTGACTCCGTATCATACGCTTCTAATACAATCTGCTGTTCTAGATTTATGATTTTGGTAATAGCACTTAAAATAGTAAAGCTTTCTTCTGTTGATGTAGAATACTGTGATACAAGCTGCCGTAATGTGTACAATATATCTTGAAACCCACACATATACCACTTTGTTTTCAAACCAATTTTCACATGTATATGAGCGATTTTTATTCGCTTATCTACATACTCATTATTTATAACTCCATCAAATATTTCTATAATATGTCTTCTTAAAGTTATTTTTAATCTTTCGATGGAACTTTTATTATTTATTAGACTTATTAACGAAGGCTCATGTTCCAAATTTTTGTAGAAATGATCGACTATTGTGTCAATATGATCAATGACAAAAGGCTGAAATTTTTTCAATGAAGATAATTCTTCTTTTGTAAGGCTAATCATTTTGATTTGCGTTTCTAATTCACTACCTTTTGTCACATTTAACTCAACATATTCTTGCATTTGCTGTTGATTTTCTTTATTTTTTTTCTTAAAAATAATCAAAGAAAACTCCCCTATCTCCCCAAATTGTATACATGAACATAATACCACATAAACATTGAAATAATTATTCTTTTAGTCATATTCAACCATTTTGATTGAATAAAAAGTACCATACTATTTAGATTGTTTTACGCTTACTTGGACATTTAGATAGGGTTCGGTTAATAAATCAAAAATAACGACATCTCCTAATTTAAAGGAAATAATTTGTAATCCTCATAACTTCATTATGTTCTTAACATATAGTACTTTTCTTAGAGGTTTCTCATTCTTTCCGTAAATAATTAATCACATTAACAATATGTTTAAAATACATTTACAAATAAAGATGACTATTTTGAATTCATGTATAATAGTTACAAAATGTAAGTAAGTATATAATTGTAGATAATATATAAATGAGGTGACAAAATGAGTGATAAAGCTAATCAATGTCAAGTAGATGTTGCTTTAGATATCATTGTAGGAAAATGGAAGCCTACTATTCTCTTACATTTACTTAATGGTGAACCAAAGCGATTTAACGAATTAAAACGATTAATACCTAATATTACTCAAAGAATGTTGACACTACAGCTTAGAGAACTTGAAGAACAAGAGATCATTAACAGAGTCGTTTATCCCCAAGTACCCCCTAAAGTAGAATATTCCATTACGGAGTATGGCAAAAGTTTAGAACCTATACTAACAGCTATGCATCAATGGGGAGTTAATCACATTGAACGTATGAATAGTAAGTCTAATGAGGCATCCAATTATTGAGGATTCTGAAATTCGTTGCTACCTTCTTTATATCTATATGCATATAAAAAGCTGACGAAATTTTTCGTCAGCTATATTTTTTAGGCTTTTTCTACAGCCTCAATATCTAGATTGATTTTTACTTTTTCTCCAATCATTACGCCACCAGTTTCTAGAGCGGAGTTAAATACCATGCCATAATCGCTACGATCAATACTTCCCTTTGCACTAAAACCTACCTTTAGATTTCCCCAAGGATCTTTTCCTTGACCTTCATAAGTGACTTTAAATTTTTCAGTCTTAGTTATTCCTAAGATTGTTAAGTCGCCAGTCATTTCATATTCATCATCATCTGTTTTTACAATTTTAGTAGCTTTAAACGTCATTTGTGGATGATTATCTACATCAAAGAAATCAGCTGAACGTAAATGATTATCACGATCTGAATTTCTTGTGTCGATACTATTCAAATCTACGTTAAACTCTATCTCTGCAGTAGTTAAATCAGATGGATCTGCAGAAATATCTGCAGTAAACGAAGTGAAAACTCCTTTAACTTTTGCAACCATCATATGTCTTACTGAAAATTCAACACTCGTATGTGCCTCGTCAATTGCCCATAATTTTTTAGTCATCTTATATGTCTCCTTTTTATTTATAATTATGAATATTAAAAATATACAGTCCATATGTTTCTTTACTATTAGATTTATAGAATCAATATGTGTGTTTTATTCCATCTAACATACCATCTGTAATTTTGGGTTGTTCTGAAGAACTAATATAATCGTAATATATATTTTCTTTTAAAAAAAGTAGGCACATTATTGTGGTCTAGTATACTTTTTGATACTGTTCCCATAATGTACCTACTTAAAATATTTATTGTATATACTTATTAATAAAAGTCGTCACTTGTTGTTCGTACTCTGTTGGATTCATATCATAAGCATTTCCATGCTCAGCACCAGGTACCAGATATAACTGTTTTTCAGTTTTAGCCGCTTTATATAATTCATGTACCATCTCTACAGGTACAAAGGTATCTGCATCACCATGTATAAATAGAATTGGAATGTTAGCTTTTTTCGCCTGTTCAAGTGCTGATGCTTCTTCAAATGAATAACCTGCTCGAATTTTTGTCATTAAACTTGTACTTTGAATAATTGGGAAGCTAGGTAAATGATACATTCTCTTTAATTGATAAGACAATACGCCTTTTGCAGAAGTATAACCACAATCTGCAACTACTACTTTCACCTGTTTAGGAAGTTTTTCACCGCTAGTCATTAGAACTGTAGATGCACCCATTGAAACACCATGAAGAGCAATTTCACTATTCTCTCCGTTTTGTTTTATGATAAGATCAATCCATTTCAGGTAATCTTTTCTCTCGTGCCAACCAAAACCAATGTAATTTCCTTCGCTCTGTCCATGACCTCGAGCATCAGGCATTAATACATTGTACCCTAGATTTTCGTGATAAAAATTTGCAAAACGTGCCATATCTTTCGCTTTTGCTGAATATCCATGTGCAATAATTACAGTTTTATTTGTCTTTTTCTTTGCTGCTAGATAGTATCCTTGTAGCTTTAATCCATCATTTGAAGTAATTGAAATTTCTTCGAAAGGCATTCTACCTAACCATTCTTTACCTTTATATATTAGGGTATGATCACTTGAAACTTCTAAATCCGGATTATCATCTAGAAAGTCTTTAGGTGCTCGTTCAACCGCTACACTATAAAAGTAAAAACTAGCTCCAATTAAAATAGTAAGTACAACAATGATGATAATAGATGCTATTTTTATCATTTTTTTCATATTCTTTCTTTAATGCTCCTGATAATATTTCAATGTTATATGATTCATTTGAAAATGATTTACTGTTTAACCAAATGAATAGGCTAATAATAAATCGTTTTTTAATAAATAACACTCTACACATACTATCAGGACTAGGTCATAATTGTACATACTAAATATCGAATTACAATTTATTTCCTATTAAAATTCTTTACCCTTTCTTTAAATTAGACTGCCATTTTATAGTTTCAATATACTCTATTATTGTGCTAACCAAATTAAATTTGTATCAGTAGAAAAATTAACAAGATTATAGAGAAATAACACATCTTTAATCCCATTTTGTTTTAGATATGTTGATATACTTAAATGGTAATATCGCAAATCTATAACATCAATCTCTTCAAAGTGGTTAGCTAAAAAAGGGATAAAAATATGTGCATAAGAATCTTTAATTACGGCAAGTCTTTTACCATTTTTAATGGAAGATTTTATTTTAACTAAACTATGATTTCCATTTAAAAAATAAGAATATTGATCTTTTTTTTGTAAATAGCTTGATTCAAATAATGTAGGTACGGTTATGTTTTTATCTGGATAATTGACAGAATAGGTCATTGGAAATTTGGGTGTAAATACTTCAATATAATCTGCGCTTTTACTATAAGCATTTACTTTAGAAAAATAGGTACCATAAAAATTTTTAGAAACGGTTTGTATGTTAAAATCCTTTTTTAAATAAGTTTCGAATCCTATCTCTTTTCCAATCGCTAAATAAGCTTCAAAAGCACCTCTCATCGTCCAATGATGATCCGTCTTAAAATAAATATAACTTTCGTTCGTACGTACTAGCTCATCATAGACATCTAGATATTTAACGGTTGAAGATAATTTTTTCTTAATTTCTTTAAGAACTTGCTTTTGATTATAAGTCGGTGCATACAATGGTAACTTATTCTTATAGATTGCAGTTGATGTAGGTGCTAAGAGTAAATATGTATTCCCACCTGTTCTTAACGAAAAGTCATTAATCCTTTCAATGTTCTTCTGAAGCTGATTTCCTGGTTGTTTATATCGTTCTAGTAAATATCCATCTTTCCCAAAATATATGCCATTATTTTCTTGCTTTAAAATCGTTCTCTCTGCTTTTGCTTTTATATTTAGCCATGTGCTTTTCCAAACAAATTGATCTGTCATATACTCTTCAAATTGTTTAGTAAAAGTACCAGAAAAAAAGCTTTTAATAGAGAAAATAGGCATTTGTGCTAAATAACGATTTTCTTGTTCTGAAAATATACGATCTTTTGTCGTAATATTTATAACAGCTATACCGAAGATAAAAATTAAAAATATAGAAATGATCCATTTTTCCTTAGTAAACATGATATCTAGCCTCCCTAAAAACGAAAATATAGAAATGGATTATATGATTCGTCTACTAAGTAAGCAGTAGATAGAACCAGAATCAATAAGTATAGCAATGGGATGGCTATATTATTTACATTTTTTCTTCTTGTAAATAAATCAGAAATACATTTCATTATGGGTGTTGCAGCGACAAGTCCAAATAGTAGCAAAATAATATTCGTATAAAAGTCATACAGAAATCCTTTATCAATGAAAGGATTATTATTAAGGGCAAACATACTTCCTAAATAATGAAGACCTTTTGAAATATCATCAAAGGCAAATAATACCCAACCTATTAAAATAAAGAAGATAAAATATAAATGTTGAACCATTGCATTCGTTCTAGCTAATATCCGTAACAAGATCGCTTTTTCCAGTGCGATTATTATTCCAAAATATAAACCCCAAATTATAAAATTCCAACTTGCTCCATGCCAAAATCCGGTTAAAGCCCAAACAATAAATAAGTTAACATATAATCTTGTTTTTCCTTTTTTACTTCCTCCTAAAGGAATATAGACATAATCACGGAACCAATTGCCTAATGTCATATGCCATCTGCGCCAAAACTCAGAAATATTCGTAGATATGTAAGGATAATTAAAATTTTGAGGAAAATGAAAACCAAACATCTTTCCTAACCCAATTGCCATATCTGAATAACCGCTAAAATCAAAATAGATTTGTAAAGCAAATGCAATAATGCCTAACCAAGCACTTAAAACAGATAAATCATGAAAAGATTGTGTTTCAATCCTATTCCAAAGAAGACCAATATTATTGGCAATGAGGACCTTTTTTCCTAAACCGATAATAAACAATTTGACACCTTCAGCAAAGTTTTCATTCGTAACGGATCTATTGATTACTTCTTTAGCAATTACTTGATATCGGACAATAGGACCTGCTATTAATTGTGGAAATAATGTTACGTATGTTGCCAAAGCAATTGGATTTCTTTGTGGTAGAACATCCCCACGATATACATCGATACTATACGACATGGTCTGAAATGTATAAAACGATATACCAATCGGCAGTGGAAGATTCAAAAGCTTTAGATCTGTATGTAAAAATAAGTTAAGATTAGTTATGAGAAAATCACTATATTTAAAAAATGACAGTAGACCAATATTAATGATTAAAGAAGAGATTAAGAAGCTCTTTGCGATAATCGGTTTAGATAATCTAAATTTATAGATCCATAATCCGTGCAGATAATCTGAACATGCTGAAAAAAGCATAATAACAATGTAAACCGGCTCGCCCCATGCATAGAATAATAAGCTTAATAGAAGTAAAACCAAGTTTTTTGCCTTATTGGGACTAAGAAAATAAACCAACAAAACGAAAGGGAGAAAACAAAATAAAAATGTTAAACTACTAAATACCAATTGTTCACATCCTTTTAGAAATTTAGGTATTTTTTAAAAAGGGCTGAATTAAAAGTAAGATTTACTTTTAATTCAGCCCTTTTTACATCTGTCATTTTACTTAAGACTGTTGTTAAATATATCAACTATTTTTTCTGGTTGATCATATGTTACATACAATAAGTATTTTCCTTTTGTTTTAATTACATTCTTCTTTACTTTTTCATATTGATCTGGCAAATACTTCTCCCAAGTATCAATCTGAGACTGTTTTTCTTTTTCTAATACTTTCTTTAAAGCTTCTACTTGTTTTTCATCTTTCGCTTTTAAAACAATGATTTCATCTGATTTTACATTCATCATTGGAGCTAAAATATACCCTTCTTCTAAGTCATCCATATTGATATTTAATTTTTCACTAAAAATGGCACTTTGTGGATTATTATCGTCTTTCTTTGTAAGATCTACCGTGACATATCCTTGTAATTCTCCGTCAACTAGCATCTCTTCTTCTGTTCCTTCTGCTTTAAAATCACTAGCTAACTGTTTTTTGAAATCCATCACCATATCAGATAAAGCTACATTTGATGTTTCTTCTTTTTTGTTGTTTGTATCCTTTCCACATCCAACTATCATGACAAAAACTATAGTTAGCATGAATAAACTATATACTTTTTTCATATTTTCCTCCCAATTTTAAAGTTTTATATGTGTTATTCTTAGTGATAGACGGTAAAGTATACAGTTAAGTTACATGATATTAATGAAAATTGTAGAATGCGAAAAAGTAATTTTATTCCATTTATTCTGATAATTCCACCTATATTAATAGAGGTTAAATCAACAACAAAAAACACAATTCATGGCTTGTATATGTAATTGTGTTTTTTGTTTCTATGATTGAGTAATCTCTAATTTCGGTACATCATAAAATCCTGAAAGTTTCTTCCATTTCATATTATGTTGGAAATTTTGTAAGGCATCTGAACAATCGATGTTTTCAAAATTAAGTTTTTCTAGTGTTTCTCGATCAATCCTAACTGAAAGAATAGTGCGTTCCTTCATATGACCGATAGAGGTATCCATTATTTCATCATTTGCATGAATATAGACCGTTTCAATCGGTAGTAATGCAAAAATATCTCTTGCAATTCGTATTATACACGAACAAACATAATCTTGTTGAATATCGTAGTACCTCCCTTTAGGCATAGCTTTTGTTGAAACTTTACCTGTCTTTGTTAAAGTCAACAACTCCGAAGGAACAACATCATGACTATGTACATCGAAATCAATTTCCATTGTTTTTGAATCTTCAGCAAAGAATTCAAATCCACTTCCAAAGGCACTAATATCATTAAATGGGGCCATTGTTTCGATTAACTGGAAATAAGTATCAACATCTCCTTCTAGTACCTTTTTAGCCACAGAAACTGTTTCTTCCCATGATTGCCTTGCAGCTATATCTTTTTGTTTGGCTTCTTTTAAATTTTGCTCTAAAATACTTCGCTCTTTTTCTTCTTTACGAAATAGTTTAGTGAAAAAAGAGGGCTTGTACTGTTGGATAATATTTGTAGCTTCTTTTTCATAAAAGGTATCTGGAGCATTGGATATAGCTATTGAGTGCCAATCTATAGGAATGTCAGCTTCGATATGAATAGATTTTAACATTCTTAATTTATTATTAAAAAGTTGAACCTGAAGTCTATTACTTTCAGCTTCCGCAAGTTTTTGATTTTCTCGTTCTTTTTTTAATAATTCTCGCTGTCTTTTATAAGCTCTACTATTTCTATTTTTAGTCGTTGTATAAGATAACCCTGTTCCAGGTATACTTGCAGTGGTTCTACTATGACCACTCGTATTCACACTGTATCTAAAACCTTTTATACCAGCACTTAGTCCGAGACCTTTTTTATTTACATTAAGTCGAACACCTGGAGCAATTTTAAAGCTTTTTCTAAATCCCAAAGCCATATTTATTCCTCCTCTATGTATACTAATCAATTATTTTAAAAGAAAATTATAAGCTTGTTATCTTTCATCGTTTTATAATGGACCATAATGATCACGTATCGCTTTATTCAATAAGCCCACACAGCGATCAAGCTCAACTTTCATTTGTTTTCGATATAAATCTGCTTCTTTCTTTCCACTTTCTGTTAAATGATAAATCACAATTTCTTGAAAATCGACTCCTGCCTCTCCCTTTATCTTTTTCTCTCTCCTAACACTTCCATCTTTATATAATTCATGAAGTGTTTTGTACAATTCAGAATGGGTTGGTGAATAACCAAATGGTTTAAATTCCGTTCTTAATTCATCAAGTATCTGTGAACCGTAACCTTTTTGTTTTTCAATAATATCTAAAAGATACAACTTTAAGAACGATCTCTGTTTTAATAAAAAACCTCGACTCTGTTGGTCACTCATTTTAATCATCCCTTCTTTAAATAATTATAAACTGATTTTTTTATATTTTTGTATTTTATTGCAATTTTTTATTTAGAATTATGTTTTTTCTTACTAACTATATTTTAACATCTATAGAAGATTTGGAACATAGTTTATTTAGAATATTTGTAAATAATAGTCTTTTCTATTATAAAAAAGCCGTCGTTTTCATATCGACGGCTTTTTAGACAATTATTTATTTTTGTTTTTTGTATTTGTTTGTTTCTTTTTTAGTTTATTTGATGGACTGTATGAATTTCCAAAAGCCATCAATGGTTTAGTATCTCTTTTTTTAGATTCTTCCTTACGTGCTGAAACAGTTTTTTTGGGGCGCTTTTTTGAATATGAATCTTGATTTCGTTTTTTCTTTATAGATGGTGAAGCATGATGAATATCTACTTCTTCTTTAACAAATTCAGATTTTTGTTTTTCAAGATTAATCTTTAATTCACGCTCAATACCATTTAGCATACCGAGATCATCACTATTGTAAAATGTGACTGCTAATCCTTCTGATCCAGCACGGCCAGTTCGACCAATCCTATGAATGTAGCTTTCTGTATCTTCTGGCATATCATAATTATAAACATGCGTTACACCTTCAACATCTAGACCTCTTGCTGCAACATCAGTAGCAACTAGAATTTGGAGTTTTGCACTGCGAAATAGCTTCATAATTCTTTCACGTTTAGCTTGTGATAAATCACTATGTAATTCATCACATACTATTCCATTGCTCTTAAGGACCCCAGTTAATTTGGTTACTCTTCGTTTAGTTCGGCAAAAAACGACTGCTAAAAATGGACGATGCTCCTCCAATAAAGATAATAGGGTTGGTTGTTTTGCACGGTCACTCGTATAAATAGCCAACTGTTTAATGGTGTCTGCTGTTCCTTGAAAACTCTCCACAGAAATGAATTTAGGATGATTCATATGTTTTTTAGCCAAACTTTGAACATCTTTCGTCATAGTAGCTGAGAATAACATAGTTTGTCTTGCTAAAGAAGTATGACTAATAATTTTTTCTACCTCTTTTAAAAATCCAATTTGTAACATTTGATCTGCTTCATCTAATACTAAAAAGGAGACTGTCGATAAATCAATCGTTTCTCTTCTTATGTGATCCAATAATCTACCTGGTGTAGCAACGACAATATGAATATTCTTATTTAGTCTCTTTATTTGCTTTTCAACATCTTGTCCGCCATATATCGGCAGTACATGTAAGTTGTCTTTTTCTAGTGCTACTTTTTCTATTTCATTAGTTATTTGAAGGGCTAATTCTCGAGTTGGTGTTACTATTAGCGCTTGAATTCCATTTTTATTTTGTTGGATTTTATCGAGAATCGGTAATAGAAAAGCTAATGTTTTTCCCGTTCCTGTTTGAGCTTGGCCAATTAGATCTTGTCCATCTAATAGAGTTGGAATGACTTCAATTTGAATTTTTGTTGGTTCTTTTATTTGGTTTTCTACTAATTTTTCTACTAAATCATCGGAAAGTCCTAATGATATGAAATCAGGCAAATATAATCCCTACTTCCTTTTTTGTTACAATTAAATTGTCTCTTAACTAATATTGCAGCTTTATACCTAAAATATCAAGTTTTCATTAATAAAAACAATCACAATTTTGTACAAAGAAAGCTGTGCTATCTACTTATACACGAACTTTTTTAATAACAAAAAGCTTTTAGAAAACAGTCTTGCTTGATTTTTTCTATTACAGACTTCGTAGTCTCTTAGTTATCATTTAATGTAACATGTACTAGTTTACATAATATAATTATTGTATATCAGATGATATATTTCATTTTAAGTTCGATCTATCGGTTCGTATAAAATCCAATTACCCTATTGTACCTGTGTTTATAAAAAGAGACCCCAAATCGATTGGGGTCTCACATTTACTTAACTTGATTTTCTTCCAAGATATGCTTCTACAATTTTTGGATCTTCAATTAAATCTTTTGCTTTTCCTGACATGATGATTTTGCCTGTTTCCATCACATAACCATAATCAGCGATTTTTAAAGCTTGTTTGGCATTTTGTTCAACCAATAATACTGTCGTTCCTGCTTCTTTAATTTCTGTAATAATTTTGAAAATATCTGCAACAATTAACGGTGCTAATCCCATTGAAGGCTCATCTAACAACAATAATTTTGGCTTTGATAATAACGCACGTGCTATCGCTAGCATTTGTTGTTGTCCACCCGATAATGTCCCTGCTAGTTGAGTTTCTCTTTCTTTTAATATCGGAAATCTTTTCATTACATTTTCGATATCTTGTGCAATCTCTTTATCTTTTCTATGATAGGCACCCATCTCAAGATTTTCTAACACCGTCATACCTGAAAGTATCGCTCTTCCTTCAGGAACTAAAGCGATACCTTTTCTTAATAGTTGATCAGGTCGTAAACCTGTTATTTTTCCCCCTAAAAATTCAATGCTGCCATTTTTAGGAGTTAACAAACCTGCAATTGATTTCATTGTTGTCGTTTTACCAGCCCCATTAGCTCCTAGTAAAGTAACGATTTTTCCTTGTTCAACATCCAAACTTATCCCTTTTAAAGCTTGAATGTTTCCGTAATAAGTTTCAATACCAGATACTTTAAGCAATATTATCTTCCTCCTCTGAACCGAGGTAGGCTTCAATAACAGCTTGGTTGTTTTGAATTTCCTCAGGTGTTCCTTCTGCAAGTTTTTTTCCGAAATTAAGAACAGCGATACGATCACATAACTTCATGACCAAAGGCATATCATGTTCAATTATAAGTACGGTTACTCCTCTTTGTTGAACAGTTTTTATTAAATCAAACAAGCTATCCGTTTCTTTTTCATTCATACCTGCTGCTGGTTCATCTAATAACAACAGTTTAGGGTTACTTGCTAACGCTCTTGCGATTTCGAGTCGTCTTTGCTGACCATAAGATAAATTTTCTGCAATGGTCTCTTCTTGGTTTGCTAATCCTACAAGGGCTAATAGTTCCAATGCTTTTTCTTTCATTTCAACTTCTTCTTTACGCTGTTTTCTCGTTCTAAAAACACTGCTAAAAACCCCAGATTTAGTACGACAATGCCCACCAACCATGACATTATCCATGACTGTCATTTGTGGAAATAGTTTTATATTTTGGAAAGTTCGACATATCCCTTTTTCAGTTATCTTAAAAGGTTTCGATCCAGTTATAGATCTTTCGCCAAATGTAATTTCACCCGTTGTTGGAGGAAACATGTTTGTAATGATATTAAACATTGTTGTTTTTCCAGCTCCATTTGGTCCAATTAAACCAAATATTTCACCTTCATTGATAGTAAATGATACATCAGTTAAAGCGGAAATGCCTCCAAATTGTTTAGAGATGTTTTTGATTTTTAGAACCATTTACGCTCCTCCTTTTTGAACCTAATTTATTTTTAAACCATTGTACGACATTCGTATCAATAAGACCTTGAGGTCGAACTGCCATCATGATAATTAAAATTACACCGTAAATCATGTAACGATACTCTGCTATAAAACGTAAGGCTTCAGGCATGATCGTTAAGAATGTTGCACCAAAAATAGAACCACCAATTACTTCACTGCCACCAAATACAGAGAAAATCAATATTTCCACTGCGCGATGATAAGCGAAATCAGATGGAGAGATATATCCCATTACGTGCGCAAAAAGTGCTCCGGCAAAACCAGCTAAAATCGCACCTTGTGTAAAGGATAGAACTTTGTAATAAGTAACGTTGATACCCATTGCTTCAGCTGCCTTTTCATCCATTTGTATAGCGGCAAAGGCTCTTCCAACACGTGATTTTTTTTGCCTTACAAAAAACCAAACGAGTAAAATAACAATAATTAAAAGTAATAGAAATACCATTAAAAAAACAAATTGATTGTTTCGTAAACCTAAAACGCTTGGGTCGAAACCCCAATCTCTAGTAAGTGTTAAAACTTCTCGTCCAATTTTCGGTATATTTGCAATACCAATAGCTCCCTTAGTAAGTGACTCCCAGTTTACAAAAATAACACGAATTACCTCACCAAACCCTAGGGTAGCTATCGCTAAGTGCACACCAGACAGTCTAAGTGATGGAATCCCAACAAGTATACCTATAATACCAGCAACAAGAGCACCTGCTATTATTCCTACTACTAGAGGTACTTCATAATTAATAGTTAAAATAGCCGATGTATATGCTCCAATTCCCATAAATCCAGCACTGCCTAGAGATAGCTGACCAGATGATAGAGTAACATAGACGCTTATAGCTAAAATGATATTGATTAAAATAAATGATGCGATTTGTAGTTGATATGGATCTATTAATTGCGCCAACATGTGATCACCTTCCCTCCGATGCTGTTTTTGAGCCAAAGATTCCTTGTGGCCTTAATAGAAGGATAACGATAATCATAATAAATGCGATGGCGTCACGATAACCAGAATCTCCATAAGCTACTAGCATAGTTTCAGACAATCCAAGTATTAATCCACCTGCCATGGCACCTTTTACATTTCCCATTCCGCCAAGAATAATAATGGCTAAGCCTTTTAAACCGATAGATAATCCCATTTGCGGATTAACAGAGTTAAAAGTCATCCCTACTAGAATACCTGCAATTCCACCCATTGCTGATGCGATTACAACTGTTAAAATAATGATTCTTTTTGTATCAACACCTAGAATACTTGCTGTTTCAAGATTTTCAGCAGTAGCACGTAATGCTTTTCCAGCTTTTGTTTTAGATAACCAATACGAAAGTGCCATCATCAATGCTACAGAGATAACAAATATGATGATTTGCACAAAATACACTGTGATCGAGCCAATTTGAAAACTCATCTCTGCAAAAGGAGTTCTAAAAGGATGATTTCCTGCTCCAAATAAATGATGAGATAAATTTTCAAGTAAAATCGATACCCCAATTGTACTTATTAACGGCGCTAGATGAGATACACCTTGCTTACCGCGTAATGGTCGTAAAGCCAACCTTTCTAGTAAATAACCTAAAATACTAGTTATACCAATGGCAATAAGAAATGCTAACCATAATGGCCAGCCTAATTTACTTGTAACGATTACACCTGTAAAGGCACCAATCATAAAAATTTCACCGTGTGCCATGTTAATAATACCTAGCACACCAAATACCAGAGTAAAACCTAATGCAACTATTGCATATATACTCCCTAAAGTTATACCGTTAATTAACTGCTCTAATAGCAATGCATATCATCCTTTAACATCAAATTTATCCCGTATTTACGGGCAGTTTATTCTTCACGAAAAAATAAAAAGAATACGGGAAGTAAATGAGAAATAAACTACCCGTAAACACCAGAATAATGAAAAGAAAGACAGCTTAGTATTGGTGAATAGTCATCGCTCTAAAAATTCAGACTACTTACAGTATTGAATGAAGCTGTACCATACTGTATACCAACACTAAGCATGAATCAGTCTATTCTAACAATTGGAATTTTCCGTCTTTAATTGTGATAACAGTAGGCTCCATATCTACATCGCCTTCTTCATCAAATGAGAACTTTCCAAGAATACCGTCATAATCTCTAATTTCAGCTAATGCATCTCTAAATGCATCACGATCTGTTTCACCAGCATTCACCAATGCTTCCGCATATAAATGAAGTGCGTCATATGCTTGTGCAGCAAATTGGTCTGGTAGTTTGTTGTATTCAGCTTTGTACGCTTCATTAAATGCTTTTACTTTTTCGTCATCCTTTTCACCGAACCAAGGAGTAGCAACGATTAAACCATCCGCAGATTTACCAGCAATTTCAATAATTTGTGGTGAGTTAAATCCATTACCGCCTACAAATGGAGTAGTAATTCCCATTTTTCTTGCTTGGTCAAGAATTACAGCACCTTCGTTATATAATGCTGAACATAAAATAATATCAGGGTTTAAACCTTTTATTTTCGTTAATTGAGCATTATAATCTGATTGTCCTTTTTGGAACGTTTCTTCTGTTAAAATTTTGAGTCCCATTTTTTCTGCTTCTTTTTTCATAGTGTCGAAACCTGACTTAGTAAATACATCATCATTTCCATATAATAATGCAACTGTTTTAGCATCATTCTTTTCTACTGCTTTAGATAATGCAGCTGGAATTGCTAAAGCTTCTGGAAGTGAATTTCTAAATACATATTCCCCGATTTGTGGAATACCTTCAGCAGTAGTTGAAGTACCCATAATTGTGATACCATTCATATCAGCTTCAGGTGCTACCACGTTAAATTCTGTACTTAAAGTAGGTCCTATAATTGCAAGTAAATCATCGTCTGCCATAATTTTTTGAGCAGCTGACAATGCTTGTTCTTGTTTCCCAGCTGAATCTTCTACTACAAGATCAAAGTTCACTTTGCCTTCTTTTTCAATATCCTTTTCAGCTAGTTTAAGTCCATTCGTAATTGCTTCCCCATAGGCAGCTCCTGGACCTGTTAAATATGAAATGACCCCAATCTTCGCAGAAATCTTTCCGCCTTCTTGTCCGCTTTCTCCTTTAGTATCTGTACTTTTGTTACCACATGCTGCCAAAACAACTAGCATAAGTACAGCGATTAAAAGAAATGACTTTTTAACGAACTTCATCATTTTTCCCCCTGATTTTTTAGAAAATTTAAAATACACACTCTATTAAATTACATTTTAGCAAGATTGTAAATATAATTGACAGAATTTTTATAATTTTTTATAATTTTATATGTTGCAATTTTACTATTTTGTATGATTAAGGTTATTTAATAGTTATAATAACTTATTTACAAATTGGAATTAAATAACAAATATAGC
>NZ_CAPG01000030.1:0-17573 GCF_000321185.1 Bacillus sp. AP8 | reverse complement strand
CATTTATTGTTTCATATTCATTATTGTTAGTTTTGATAAACAGAGTGAGAGTTACTAAAGATGTAACTGGAAATTATTCAAGTGAAGCTTATACTTATCCAGAATATTTCTTAATGCTTCTTAGGTATTCAATCATAGTTACTTTTATTATCGTTATAAGTGTATTTTTGATTTTAGGATACAAAAAATTAAAAGGTCAGAAGCATTTATAAGTATTTTTGGACTGTATTCGCAGTTCTTTTTAATTCTACAAACGGGATAGTTTAGTTGATGGAGGATAGCAATTTGGATCAAACAATTTATTTAATTAGACATGGGGAAACAGTTTTAAACTCACAAGGGAGATATCAAGGAGAACTTGATTCACCATTAACTTTAGAAGGAATTGAACAAGTAAAAAATATATCAAAGTTATTAAAAGTCATAATTGGTGAGTCTAATGAATGGGAGATTATTTCGAGTCCATTAGGCAGAACTTTGCAAAGCACAGAAATTTTATGTGGAATATTAGGGTATGATTTGAATAAAGTGACTACTGACAGTCGAATAAAAGAGGTTTCAGTAGGTGCGTGGGCGGGTTTAACCACACAAGAAATCAAAGCTTCATGGCCGAAACTGATTGAAAATACTGATAATTACAATTGGTATTTCAATTCTCCAGATGGGGAAAGCTATGATTTAGTTGTGAAGAGAGTATCAGAATGGTTAGAAAGTATAAAGGACAAAAAGAAAGTTATCGCTGTATCTCATGGGCTAACAGGTAGAATAATAAGAGGAATCTATCAAAACTTAACAAAAGAGCAAGCATTAAGACTGGAAGTATCTCAAAATACTTTCTTCAAATTGACCAATAATAATATTGAGAGATTTTGTTGTGAATACGATGAATATTGAATATTTATTCACCAGTTGAAAGCAATGGAACTGTATCAAAACTAAAAATATGAATAAAACGACTTAACTAAAGAGAGAATTTTCAAAAATGATATTTAACAGTAGGTGTTTTGTTGCTAGAGATTGAAAAAGTAAAGAGAAAAATTCAATTATTAGATGATTCAGAGTCGAAAAGTCTTTTACTAATTATGTATGCAAGATTAGATACAGTAATGGTGAAGACGAATCTAAACAAATTGTTAAATACTTATTTGATATTTATTCGGAACTACCAGAAAGTAGGAATTAAATTCTGCTGCAATAACGCATCCTATATATCAAGAGCTGTCATCAGCTCTTTTTTTGATTTTCCACATATGGGGCAATTAACGGCCATCATTATATTTAAAAGTCAGATATACCTATTACATAGGAGTTTCACTTCTATCTAGACCTATGGTCAGCTTTTTTGTTTATATAGTATGCAAATAAAAATGGAATCAGTGGAAAAAGAACAAGCAACTTAAACCAATTTTCTCCTCCTAAAAAATACAAAGAAGGCAATAACAAACAAAAACCACTTATTATTAGTCCCTTCCAATCTTTTGAACAAATTCCTAAAACTAGTATTAATAAGCCGACTGCTGAGAGTATCCTAAACATTACAGAAATAAATTCTCCCATTCTGTCACCTCCATAATTGTATCAAACATGATTCTGTGTTTTTTTGCTTTATGTATTATTTTTATCAGTATAAAAAACAGATAACTTAAAGCGGTCTGATTAGAAATAAGTTTATTCTGTTCTATTTCTTATACTATTAAATTGATGGAAAGAGACAGGGGATAATTCGGTATCGTTGTAGTATATATTATGAAGGTAAAATAGTTGTGATACAAAAGGAGAGATTTTATGTCTAAGTATGTTAGTATTTTCTTCTTAACTATATTCATAAGTACAATCCTCTTTTTTATATTAGCCAATGTAATTTTAGGAGGGAGCAATCCAGTAGAAGAAGCAGTTTGCACATTAGGAACAATCATAATCATTCTTTTTTCATTTTTGATTTCACAGATATACTATTTAATCAATTTGATAAAGAAGAGTTAATTCGTTTTTTATTTTACTAATAAGTTAATCATTGAAAGTAAAGACTGCCGTTTTGACGATTGCGTTGATTTTAAGTCTTTTAATCAACTGAAATAGGAGGCGATGTAAAATATTTTTTCTTACCACCAGTATGTGAACATAGTACCGACATGCTTTAGGTAAATTGCTTTATACCCCCCATGCACTTATACGATAGTTATAATGACAAATAGTAGTTTTTTATAGGATAATGATGATGTATGAGATGGCAAACTATTAGGAGAAAAACTCCCAAAAGAAGGAAGTGCTAACGATGAATATAGATATGGTTATGCAGGAACTAGAAGCCCTTGGCAAGGAGCGAACAAAAAAAATATACATATCCAATGGCGCACATGAGCCTCTTTTTGGCGTGGCTACAGGTGCAATGAAGCCAATAGCCAAAAAAATAAAAATAAATCAATCTTTAGCTGAAGAGCTTTATGCCACAGGGAACTATGACGCAATGTACTTTGCAGGTATTATTGCAGATCCGAAAGCAATGACTGAGTTGGATTTTAATCGTTGGATGGATTCAGCATATTTTTACATGCTGTCCGATTATGTGGTAGCAGTTACTTTAGCGGAAGCAGATATTGCACAAGAGGTTGCTGATAAATGGATAGCAAGCGGTGAAGAGCTGAAAATGTCCGGTGGCTGGAGTTGCTACTGTTGGCTTTTAGGAAATCGTTTAGACGTTGAATTTTCTGAAAGCAAGATTGCCAATATGCTGGAAATGGTGAAAAATACGATTCATGATTCGCCAGAACGAACGAAATCTGCTATGAATAATTTCCTATACACCGTGGGGGTTTCATATTTGCCACTCCATGAATTGGCCCTTGAAACTGCTAAAGCAGTAGGTTTAGTAGAAGTCAAACGAGACAAGAAAAAAAGTAGTTTCCTAAACGCTTATGAAAGTATTCAAAAGGAAGTAGATAGAGGGAAGCTTGGTTTTAAACGCAAATATGTAAGATGTTAAAGAAAAGTTTCGCATCACGAGCAATATTCCATTATGGAGGGCTTAATCCAAGGTGGATTGATGGTGGATTAATGCCCTTTTTGTTAAAGTTATTGAACTAACTGACAGGTTAGTTCAATAACAAAATCAGTTGTACCATATGACATCTGTATTTAAAATGTAGTAGATAGTTAGTTAGTTCAAAAGAGTCAGGGGGATTACCTTGGGAAAAATAATGCTCTAATTATTGTAGATTTATATAATACTTTTGAAGTTAAAAAATGGGGAGAACGAAACAAAAAGAGATTTATTTGATATTAAGTCGAGTTTTTATCGTTATGAATTATGGGATAATTTCAAAAATGGTACCTTGGTTAAAATCTGTCACTTTCATAGAGCCATAAACTCCTAAATAAAGTCTAGTTTGATCCAGATTCGTTCCCAAATTAACATAATAGGCTGATTGAGACCCGAAATGATAATCGGTTTCAATAACACTAAAATCATTTAGCTTACAATCTGATCTTACTCCGCTGTAAGCCAAAACCCCTCTAACCGGAGATTGAGTTTCTTCAACTCGGGCAAGATCAGTAAACACAACGCTTCCCTTTAAATTCGGAATTCCATTTCCCATATACGGCTGAACTCCTGTAAGTGCAGTTCCTCTAAATTTATCGATTCGTGAATCTTTATGAAAATAACTAGTTAAAGGTTGAAGACGCCTCACTGAAGTTTTTACTGCTTCATTGTAATAAGCCATTGTTTTCTCGTCCAGAGTCGGATTTGCAGAGCAGCCTTTTATAATTGAAGTAGGAAACGCACCTTCCCATCCTCTCCATCCAAAGTTAATAAACCCTTCTTGGTCAGGTTCGGATTTCATTAAATAAGCTTGAAGAAGCTGAGTAACTGGTATTGGTCTATAATGAACGAATGAATAAATCGACTCTACCAAATCCTGTCCGACATTTCCCACATACTTAATATACTGATTATAAAACCTTTGAAATGAAATACCTGGAATATTGCGAACCCCTTTAGCTATTACTGTAAGCGATTCCTGACTAGTTGCAGGAAGTTCGTTAAAACGTGTGACTACGGGTGTATTATTGTTAAATGTATTCTGATTTACATCAATTTCAATGATTTTCCCGGCGATTTCCATATCATCTTGGCTTAAATTAAATGGATCATAACCTGATCCACCGTCACCGGTTGTTAAAATAAGTTTGCCTGTTTCAGGTGAAAAGTTTAAGCTATTGACACCATTATGATTTGAAAATGGTCTTCTTATGTTTAGTATTGTCCGACGTTTCTTTGGTCGACCATTCGTTTGTAAAACCCATTCTTCAACTGTATCAATATGATCATATTGAGTTTCTCTATTTATCCACTTTAGGTTTAAAGTTGTGGGATCACACGGGTTTGGAGTAAAAGATTCAGTAAGAGCACCTGGGCCTTGTGTTCCAGCTACTGAGTAATGAAGATAAAACAGGCCGTTATAGTAAAATTCAGGATGAAACGCTAGACCGAGCAATCCCCGTTCATCATATCCACCACCATAAACACCTAGTTTTATTATTTGTGAGCGAAGATCTAAAAAAGTCCTGATAACTCCATTTCCTATAAAAAAGATTTCTCCAACCTGGGTTGCAATAAATAATTTTTCAATTGAGTCACCTGGAAGAATTGTTGTTTTCAATACAGTGGGTAAATTTATCTTACTTACAATAGGCCTTAAACCAACCTTAATTTTTATCAACTAAGTTTACACTCCTTTTTATTTTTTATAAGAATATGATTAGAACTGTTCTATTAGTACCAGTTTAGGGAAGGGGAGTCTGATAGCTTTTCTGCTTATATTAATAGAAGAATAGATTGTCTATCGACGGTCTTTTTTTATGGTAAACATAATCGTAGAAATGTTTAATCCATATTCAAGATAAAGAGGAATAGTTATAAAAAACAATTTGAATTAAAAGGAGGTGAGCTCTCCTTTTTGAAATAGGAGAATACGATAGATTTAGAGATTAGGAGAAAAGCATTCTTTAAATTTAAAATAGTTATATAAATAATTATATTCTTTAATTAATGATATTGATAATCATTCTCAAATAGTTTATATTTGTAATAGTCAAAATAATATAAACAAGAGAGGGAATACGAGAAATGAAGAAATTACTAGGGGTATTATGCTTGCTTTTCGCTATTATGTTGGTTGGTTGTTCCAGCAGTAATGAATCATCAATGAAAGAGACAGGAAATGGAGCGACAGAAGCAAAAAAAATAGTAAAGATTGCTTGGCAAGATAGTGGTTTCATTTCACCATTCACGTTTACAACGAGTGGACCAGGTGGATATTTACGAAATTCATTCCTATTCGATACATTGACTTGGAAAGATGAAAAAGGTGTGATTCCTTGGTTAGCAACCAATTGGTCTATTTCAGATGATCAGTTAACATATACTTTTACATTAGAAAAAGATGTAACATTCCATGATGGTAAACCACTGACAGCCGATGATGTTGTCTTTTCATACGCTTATTTCAAGGAGCATGTTTTTCCTTGGAATGCTGATATGACAAAGGTTAAATCAGCGGAAAAAGTGAGTGACACAGAAGTGAAAATTCATTTAAATGAACCATTTTCACCATTCATAACGGAAATTGCGGGGATTTTGCCAATTATTCCAAAACACATTTGGGAAGATATTAAGAATCCAATTGAGTATCAGGAAGAACAAGCATTGGTTGGCTCAGGTCCGTTTACCTTAGATGAATACGACAAAGCAGCTGGAAACTATCGATTTGTGAAAAATAGCAAGTACTTCAAAGGTAATGTGAATGTAGATGAAGTACAGTATCTAGCTGTTGAAAATAAAGTACTCTCGTTACAAAACAATGAAATATCAGCAGGTATGACATTTAACTATAAAGAAGTTGAACAAATGAAACAACAAGGCTTTGATGTGATTAAAGCTGATCCAACGGGTAGTGCCGTGCGTATTGTATTCAACTTGAATCATAATCAATTGAAGGATAAACGCCTTCGTCAAGCTATTACTTATGCATTAGATCGTGCACAGTTGTCAGAGAAACTAACAGGATCTGATAAACCGATGGTAGGAAATGCAGGTATCATTCCGTTAGATTCTCCTTGGTATAACACAAATGTGAAGCAGTACGATTATTCTATCGATAAAGCGAACGCACTACTGGATGAGCTTGGTTACAGCAAAAATGCCAAAGGTATTCGTGATGCTTTAAAACTACGTGTACTCGTTTCTTCTACTTCTCAAGAAGCTGAGCTAATGAAAGTGATGCTTGCGAAGGTAGGCATAGATCTTACTATACAGACAGTTGATTCAGCAGCCTTTTCTACGGCTATGTCTGAAGGGAAATTTGATATGACGATTACGGGACATATTGGTTTAAGTGGTGACCCTGACTTCCTTCGTTTATGGTTCTCAGGACAAGCTAGCAATTCATTAGCTGGAAAAAGTGTGTTTGACAATATTGAATTCCAAAAGTTAGCAGCTTTACAACTAACTCAGACAGATGAAGCAGATCGTAAAGCAACAATCGATCAAATGCAGGATATTCTAGCAGAAGAATTACCAACATTAGTTCTGTACCACCGTCCATTCTATTTCATTTATAAAGCATCTGACTTTAATGGTTGGTTCAATACCTATGGTGGTATTTCTGATGGTATTCCTTTATGGGATAACAAGGTGGCATTTATAGACTAATGAAACAGCTATTCTCCTTGTACATGTCTGTTTTTGTCATCTTAATACTGTTAAATTTCTTTCTCCCTCGGCTTATGCCGGGGGGACCTATTGAATTTATTGAAGGTCAGGATAGTGGACCGATGCTTACGGAAGCTCAAAAAGAATCTATGATTGCTTATTATGGGCTTGATCAATCTTTGTTGGAGCAGTTCGAGCATTATGTGAAAGGTATCGTGACATTTGATTTCGGCACATCGTTTTCTCATAAGACAGGTGTTACCAATCTGATACTCGAGCATTTTTCTTACACCGTTTCTATTGTTGGGATGGCGGTGTTACTTTCGTTTATTATCGGCATCACGATTGGCTTAATGTCTGCTTGGTTATATGGAAAGCGTGGAGATCGTAGCTTCATGACGACGATGCTGACGATTGGTTCGATACCAGAATTTCTGTTAGGTATTGTCTTTTTGCTTGTGTTTGCTGTTTATGGTGCAATTTTTCCGTTAAGTGGTGCATCTACACCATTTATGACAGGTGCTAGCTGGTTTGAAGAGCTGAAGGATAAAGTTTGGCATGGCTTTTTGCCAGTACTGACATTGACCATCGTGAATATATCGAGTGTGTATTTGCTTGTGCGAAATGAATCAATTCGCGTATTGGCGTCTCCATACATGGAATTTGCCAAAATGAAAGGGCTCAATCGTAGACGTTTGCTGTATCGCCACACGGCTAAAAACGCTTTGTTGTCTGTTTTTACCTTACTGATGATTCGCATTGGCTTACTTTTTACGGGGGCGATTTTCATTGAGACACTGTTCTCGTATCCAGGAATCGGAAAGCTACTGCAAGAATCGATTCTATCGCGCGATTATCCATTAATGCACGGCTTATTCTTCATATTTTCGAGTATCATTCTTTTCGTCAATATGTTGGCAGATTATTTATATCCGAAGTTGGACCCACGCATAAAAGGAGGACACGTCATTGAAAAACATGTATAGATGGCCGTTAGTAGTACTTTCGGTGATTATCGGAATGGCGTTATTATCTCCCTTTTTATCGCTGCATGATCCACATACCTTCGATAGTGGTGCTTATCTTCCGCCTTCTAGTGATCATTGGCTTGGAACGAATAAGCTTGGACAAGACGTTTGGTCTCAGTTGTTGGCAGGAACACGTACCAGTTTATTAATTGGTTTACTTGTTGCTTTTTTCAGTACAGCATTGAGCGTCATCTTAGGCTTGCTGGCAGGTTATATTTCTTGGTTGGATCGCCTGATTAACGGTGTTGCCAATGTATTGCTCGTTCTGCCTAGCTTGCTTTTAATTCTTTTGTTTATTTCCTTTACAGGAGGTGGAATGATTCAACTTGTCGTGGTGTTGAGCTTATTATCTTGGCCTGGTTATATGAGGCTCATTCGTTCTTCTGTACTGTCCTTGAAGGAGCGTGAATTTGTAAAAGCAGCATCCATGTTTGGTGGAAGCTCGTTTTATGTATTACGGAAGCATTTATTGCCACATATTACACCCTTTATGAAGGCAAAATTCATCCTTTCTTTTCGGACAGCTATTTTAACAGAGTCTGGTCTAGCGTTTTTAGGTCTTGGAGATCCAAACTTTGTTTCTTGGGGAAGCATGCTGAATGCAGCTTTTTCAGAGCCTTCCATTTACTTAAGTAATGCGTGGATGGGGATTGTTCTCCCTCCAGTTTTCATGCTAATTATTACGACAATTAGTTTAGCATTCTTGATGGAGGAAAGAGCGATAAAGAGAAAGAAAGCAAAGCAAGTAGAAGTGGTGAAGCAGGAAGATAAACCAATAGACGGTTTATGGTGCGAGGATGTCACAGTTACATTTGATCAGCAGGAAGTAGTAAAAAATGTTGTGTTTTCCGTGAAACCTGGGGAAATTGTTAGCATTATTGGTCCTTCGGGCTCAGGAAAAACAACATTGGCACGTGCTATGTACGGCCTATTGCCATCACATCAATGGACGGGCGATGTATTATATAACCACGTTTCTGTTAGAAACAGCCATTTTAGCAAAGAGCATTATTGGCACACATGCTCTTTTATTTATCAAGACGCACGTGCAGCCTTCAACCCGTTGTTAAAGCTGAAAGAACAGTTCATGGAAATGGGCGTCACGGCAGAACAAGCAAGGCATGCGGTTGAACAAGTTTCATTACCGAGACACGTCTTGGAGAAATATCCATTTGAATGCTCTGGAGGCATGTTGAGTCGAGCTATGATTGCTCTTGCTTTTTTAAATGAACCAAATGTTGTGATTGCAGACGAATGTACAAGTGCGTTAGATCCTATTTTGAAAAAAGAAATCGTGCAACTATTGGAGGAAAAAGTACGTCAATCTCAAGTCAGCTTGCTTTTTATCACACATGATTTAGATATTGCCTATGCCATTTCGAACCGAACATATCGGATTGAGAATCACATGTTGAAGGAGGAAGCCATAGCTCATGCTTGAATTACGAAATATTTCGAAAAACTTTGGGAACCATCAAGTGTTAAATCAGATCGAGTTTTCTATTGGAAGCAATGAGATTGTTGGTTTAATTGGCGAGTCTGGTTCAGGAAAGTCCACCATTGCGGAACTTATTATGGGTCTACAGCAGCCAACGGAAGGTGAGATTCTGTGGGAACAAGGGCGCAACTGTCAGTATATTTATCAAAATCCTGAACGTTCCTTTAACCCCTACTTAACGATGCAGGAGAGCTTATTGGAACCATTGTTGCTTAGCAAAGTACCTAAAGAAGAAGCGATGGCACAAATCGATAAATTGATGGAGCAAGCTGAATTGCCAAACGGCTTGCTTATGAGAAAACCATATGAATGTTCAGGAGGGCAAAAGCAACGAGCTGCCATTATCCGAGCATTAACATGTAAGCCAAGCTTGCTTATAGCCGATGAAATTACATCAGCACTAGACCCTGAAACGGAGTCGGTGATTATCGAGCTGTTACATGATTTCCAACGCCATTTACAGCTATCCATTTTGTATATTACACATCGGATTATGACGATAGAACAGTTTGCCAATCGGTTACTTGTTTTAGAGAAAGGAAAAATTGTGGAGAATCGTCCGACGAAGGATGTTCTCTACAATCCTAAGCATAGCTATACGAAACAATTAATTGATGCGAGCGCCTATTTCGAACGGCGCCAGAAGTTATTTGTAAAGCAAGCGTAATAAAATAAGAATGAAAGCAGAGGGAATGGAAGTATGAATAAGACACCGAGAATGTTAGAGCTTAGCCCTGGTCATGCCTTTGGACTTGGGCAGCAAATGGCTGGAGATAATCAAGCCAATAGAACGATACTGGATCAGTATGAACTAGCTTATATAGACTTGCGAGAATACGATGTTCTACTCATGACGGATTTCATAGATCAGGAATATTTGTATTTAAATAAACATAAAATAGAAGCCTTTTTAGATGAAGGTAAGATGGTCATCTTTTGTGGACACTTGTTCCGCCAATGGTTGCCAGGCTGTGCTCCCTTCATGCCGAAGAGAATTCAATCGCACAAGGACTACCATGTTGTAGTAACAGAGCAGAATGGCATTTTTGCCGGGGTAGAAATGAATGATATGGTCTATAACAAAGGAGTTGCGGGCTTTTTTGCTCGTGGTTATCATCCAGCTCCTAAAGGGGCGGAAGTACTCCTGACTTTTGAAGACGGTAAGCCAATCACATATATTGACCGCGACAGCACGAATGGAACGATTTTGGTTCATGCAGGTCGCAGTCTGTTTCAATATAGTGGTCAAAACAAAACGACAGATCGAATTGGGACACAAGTATGGCAGTGGGTCGTATCTGAATGCAATCAGCTGAAAGGAGAAAAGGTCCAATGAGAAAAATAGCTGTTATATATAGTGGAAATGCATCTCACTATCGCACGTTTCATGAAACGAAGTATGCACAATACATTGAAGCACTCCTTTATTTGCCTGATTTTGAAGAAGCCGATTTAGATTGCTATGATGTTCTGATTGTTCCTTCTCAATTAAACGGTCGTCTGCTTCTACAAGCAAAGAAAAAAATCGATGCCTTCGCTGAAAAAGGCGGAGTCGTTGTAGCCCTCGGACCCCAGCCGTGGGAGTGGCTTCCGAATCAAAATTGGGAGGAGCGCCCGACGAATTTTTGGTGGTGGCTTGAGAAAAATCCGCAAAGTGGACTTGTTCTTGCTAATCCGGATTATCCGTTATTCCAGTACATCACATTGGAAGATGCAACCTGGCACCAACACGGCGTATTTTGGCCACCAGCTCAAGCTGAAAAGCTCATTACAACGGAAGATGGAGGAGCTGTTTTATACGTGGACAAAGTAAGTACAAAAGGAACTTGGATTATTACCACTTTAGACCCTGACTATCATTTCGGCTCCTATTTCATGCCTGCCACAGAGCGTTTTTTAGATGGGCTGTTTCCTTGGTTAGCTGTGGGAGAAATTTGATATAAAAAACTCGCAATCTATTCTGTAGAATTGCGAGTTTTTTTGTCTTTTGTTAATTCAATAACATCTTCATAATAGTCTTTCTACATAATGAACATCTTATTATACTCTCACTAGATGAGGAAGATCCTATGCTTATCAGGAAAATACTAGGTTAAATAATGAATGAAATATATCAAAATTACACATCATTCTATATGAGTACTACATTTTAATTGGAGGTTTTTTAAGATGTCACAAAACATAAATAATCAAGATAATGATCAAATTACGAATACAGCAGGGGCATTTCAATCTGATGGTCGAGATGTTGAATTCTCACAAGAATTGGCTGATCAAGATGATATAGCTGCTCAAAAACGTTCAAAAGCGGCAGATCAAAGAGCAAAAGCAAGGAAAAATAGTAATCAGTAATATTCTCTTCACTAAAGCACAGTATGGTAACTATTCAAGGCGTACTGTGCTTGCTGTCATATGCTTCTGGTTGGTGAAATACGTCTTTAAATGCCGGTTTTACAAGAAAAGAACATTTGTTCTGATCGGTGTATAACCATCTAATATAATTTAAATAAACATTTGCTTTAAAAGTGTTGAAATTCTCGTTATCAAATAGGAACATATACATACTATGCTAGAAATCAACTTTTGTGCAGTTTCTTTTAAACGGTACGTAAACAAGATATATGGCGCGTTGAAGTGTTCTTGGCTTAATATCGTGATTAATGGACTTAATCTTGAATAAAACGACGGACTGTAGCAGACGTATTATAATAATTTCTAATAGTAGTCAATTGTTTGCTTTAAAAAACAAATTCAGATCAAAAGTATAACTGTAAAATTAAAACTAGTACTTTAAAGAATTTCTAAAGATTATAAAGGCATTTTCTGTAGCTAAACAGGAAAACCTAATTAAAGAAGCAAGTTGAACAAAAATGATAATAGTCCATTTGAGAGTAAAATGAACACAAATTTAAAACCCAAGAATGTTGATAAACAGTATTCTTGGGTTTTGTTTTTATCGATTTTTTAGGAAAGTTTATATTTTTTTACTATATGCTATTTTTTGCCGTTTTAATGAACGTTTATTCTCCTGTTTTTGTCCATTCAGCTACTTTATCTTTATTAGCGGAAATCCAGTTTTCCGCAGCAATTTCCGGATTGGTTCCATCAGCTATTTCTAACATTACGGATTCTAGATCTTCAGGAGTCCAGAAGAATCGATCTAATATAGAATATACTTCAGGTGAGTCATTTTCTAAGCCTTTACGAACAAAAGTATTAATGCTTTCCTCACCGCCATAAACGCCTTTTGGATCATCTAAATATTTTAGATCAAAGGAAGCAAATTTCCAGTGTGGAGACCAACCTGTAACGATAATTTCTTCTTTCTTTTTAATGGCTTGTTCTAACGCAACGGTCATGGCACCAGAAGAAGATGTAGCCAAATTCCATGAAGCTAGATTTTTATATTCGCTGTTCATTGCTTTCTCTGTAGCTGCAGTAATACCTGCACCTGGTTCAACACCTGTAATTGTTTTATTAGCTTCGTCAGTTAGGTCTTCAATTGAATTAACATCCATGTATGTAGGGACGACTAATCCAATTTTTGCGCCTTTTAAATTCTCTCCTAAATGAACAAGACCATCTTTATATTTCTCATATTGAGCAGCGTGTGTATGTGGTAACCATCCTGCTACCATCCCATCAGCTTCGCCCTTTGAAACGGATTCCCACATAATAGCGTTATCTAAAGGGGTTAATGTCACATTATAACCCATATCTTCAAGCACCTTACCGATTACATGTGTAGAGGCGATTTCTGTATCCCATTCAACATATGCGAGATTAACATCTTTTGATTTTTTAGCTTTGGATGTATTGGCCTTGTCTCCTGAACTACAAGCAGCTAAAAGCATGCTAAGCCCAATTAAAATGCATAATATTTTGATTTTTTTATTTTTCATCAAATCTTCCTTTCTCTTAATCTTTCTTTTTATTAAAATTTTGAGTTAAGCGATCAATAATAATGGCTATAATTACTAAACTTAACCCTGCAACAAATCCGTTTCCTACTTGTGCTCTTTGTAGTGCTGTTAAAACTTCGCGACCTAAGCCTGGTGCTCCAATCATTGATGCGATGACAACCATTGATAAGGACAACATGACGGTCTGATTAATACCAGCCATAATGGTCGATTTTGCTAAAGGTAATTCGACTTTTGTTAATTTTTGCCAACTAGTGCTACCGTATGAATCAGAAGCTTCTACTAACTCTTTTGGTACTTGTCGTATACCTAAATTGGTTAATCGAACAGTTGGAGGTATAGAGAAGATGACAGAGGCGAATACACCTGGTACAACACCAATTCCGAAAAAGGCAACAGCTGGTATTAAATAAACGAAGCCCGGCATTGTTTGCATGAAATCAAGAGTAGGTTTAATGATTCCTTCTGCATAAGAGTTCTTGGCCATTAATATACCAAGGGGTATACCGATTACAACTGCTATCAGACTTGAAAAAATAACAAGTGTTAATGTATTCATTAGTTGAATCCATAACCCCTGATTAAATATGAATAGCAGTCCTACTAATGAAAAAATGGAAAGTCCTAATTTCTTCCCAGAAGCAAAAAAGGCAAAGAGTACAATGAAAAGTATAAATATAATAGGTGGAATGGAAATTAATAATTCTGTTACGCTTTTCATAAGTGTTTGTCCGTTATTTTGCAGGAAGTCAAACATAGGGGAGAAATTACTAGTGAGCCAATCCATTGCATTTTCAACCCATTCAGCAACAGAAAGCTTAGGTCTTTGTTCTAGTATACTATTCAATGTTCTTAACCTCCTCGCTTCCAGAAGCAAGTGCTTCAATGACTACGCCTCGAATTAAAACGCCTAGAAGTCGTCCATCCTTTACAACTGCGATAGGAGTAGGGGAGTCGGAAATCATTCCTAATACATCTTGAATGTAAACGTGTGGTTCTACCGATAAAATGTCGGTACGAACGATATTAAGAACGGTTTTATATCCGTTTTTGGATGCTTGTAAGGCATCAGCTGCTGTAATATAACCTTTTAATTGACGTTTTTTATCAACGGCAATTAGTAGGCTTACTTCTTCTTCTCGCATTCTTTGTAAGGCCACTTTCGGACCGTCAAGTTCGACATTGACAGAAATAGGTCGGACCATTGCATTTTCTACAGTTAATACTTTTGAACGGTCAACATCCTCTATAAAGCTCTTTACATAATCGTTTGCAGGGTTTGTTAATATTTCTTCACCGGTTCCTATTTGCACTATTTTACCGTCCTTCATGAGTGCAATGCGATCTCCGATACGAAGCGCTTCATTTAAGTCATGTGTGATAAAGATGATGGTCTTTTTTAAAGTTTGTTGCAAATCTAATAATTCGTCTTGCATATCTTTACGAATTAAGGGATCGAGCGCAGAAAAAGCTTCATCCATTAATAGCACTTCAGTATCATTAGCTAATGCACGTGCGAGACCAACACGCTGTTGCATACCGCCAGACAATTGGCTTGGGTATTGATCTTTGTAAGCGAGCAGTCCAGCATTATCTAAAGCTTTTTCTGCTTTCAATCGACGTTCTTCTTTTGATATTCCTCGAATTTCTAATCCATATTCGGTGTTTTGTAATAAGGTTCTGTGCGGGAATAGTCCAAAATTTTGAAAAACCATACTCATTTTTTCTCGACGTATGTTTCGTAATTCATCTTTACCTACTGTGGAAATATTTTTACCATCAATAAAAATATTTCCGCTGGTGGGTTCAATCAATCGATTCAATAAGCGAACAAGTGTTGATTTCCCGCTACCAGATAGCCCCATAATCACAAATATTTCACCTTCATTGACATTGAAGCTGACATCATACACCCCAACAGTAGCCCCAGTTTGTTTCAATATTTCTGTTTTGCTTTTTTTCTTTTCGACTAAGCTAAGTGCATTACTGATTTGCTTGCCAAAAATTTTTGTAACATTCTCTACTCTAATGTTCCCCAAAAATTATTTTCCCCCTTGATGTTTATATGTTTTTGGTAATACCTGAATAATCCAAATTTAAACAAGTAACAACTTCAACTTAACAAAAGGTTGTTGATTTTGTCAAATTAGCAGTTTAAACAAAAAAGCGTATGAACATTGTAAATGTAATGTTCATACGCTTTTTAGATGAGGGTATAAAAAAATATTTACTCGTTCAAAACAATCGTCGCTACCAATAAAATAAATGATATCTTTATTTTCAAATGAAGCGTAAGGACCTGGAGATAATGATAGTTCGCCATCTCTTTTTATACCTACTATTGTTGCGGAAGTGTTTTGCCAAAAGTTCATTTCTTGAATAGTTTGGTGAATATAAGGAGAGGCTTCATTTATTTCAATTTGAAACGGAATAAACGGATTAATTGAGCGGAATCGTTCTGTCCGATTTATTAGTTGCTTTGTTGTTTCTTGTATATTCTGAAGCTCCTCATATTGTTTGATAATGCTAGCTTGGAGATCAAATTGGAGTTCGTGTATGGTTTGAACATCCTGAAATTGATGAACAAATTGTGCAGCTTTTTCATACGATTTAATGAGAACACCGCTTCCTTTAGTTGTATCTACAATTTCTAAATCTTGTAAAACTGCAATTGCTCGTCTAGCAGTTTCGGAGGAAACTCCATACTGACTTGCAAGTGATGATCGAGCATAAATTTTTTCACCTATTGTATATTTTTTTTCAACGATTTTTGCGGCTATATCTACTGCGATCTTCTGATATTTAGGCTGTTTAATTGGTATTTTTTTGTTTATTTCCATATTGTAAATGTCCCTTTCTGATGAACAATAGCTGTTTTTCAACGTGTACAAAATATGTCTTCATTCTTTCTTAGGAAGATTGAAGGCATATTTTATTATATTGAGTATAGCATACGGTGTATAGTTTTATGTTTGAGTTTGTAATATCTACCTTTAGTATAATAAAATTGAGTTCTATTATTTATGGGAAATTTGGTTTTGGAGAATTTGACTATGAGGGCAAACCAATTAACAAGCATATATTAAAGAAGTTTCAACGGTATTTAGACAACAATGAAAAGAAGCTATTATTACTTAAATTATAATAATTCTTCATCAAATAACAATGCTTTAGTAGAAAATCGAGGCTGTCATTGAACAGTCTTTTTTTGTTAAGGAACTAACGGGGCAAGTTAGTTCAGGAAGAATAAAGCTATCATACCTCAAAAACTGGAGTCCATTTCCTAAACATTTATTACTTCAGATGTGAGTTTATTATATGTAGATAATATGTGTATGGGAAATTACTATTACATGGGGCTTTTCGGTTCAGTTATTAATCGAATATTCAATTTCGGATAAGGTTCTAGAGACTAACGAAGACAAATAGTCTTTGGAGATATTACTTGTGAGTTTTTTCTAATATCATTTATCTTCGCTTAATTATTATATAGCTTGTGTTCAATATAGGCAGCTTATTAGAAAAGGATAAGACGCTCAGATTTTTTCATACAATTGCATTTGAATTGGTGAAATTAACGTGAAAAAGGATAAAAAAATTTCAAAAATATTGTATTTTTAAAACCATTTAATATTATAAAATAATAAATATTGTTTCAAACATCTATTTGTGAGCAGTCTTTAGATAGGGATTAAGGTTGTCTTGCTTATGTAGAATAAATCTATATACAATTTATTAAAAGTATTAGATTGATGGATGGTTTACATTGTGGCTATTATTTTGATAGTTAGAAAGGAGTAGTATTATGTCATGGAATTTATCAGTAGAAATAATAGAAGCAATAGTCGTATGTATTATATATACCTATAACAATTTTAAATTACCTCATTTTCATAATAGGATTTTTAACAGTTGGGTCTTTATTACACTATTTTCTATTTTTCTCAGAATTTTATCACAAATACTAATAAGAATAAATGAAGTCCCAAGTGGAATATCCGAGTTTGTTGATAGTGTTTATTTAGTTATTATTCCAAGTACAAGTTTACTCTATTACATTTATATTGTTTATATGATATGGGATGATCAAGAAAGGAAAGAGAAACAAAGATTAATTATCATGTCCTGTTCTCCTTACGTATTGTACATACTATTAATTGTGATGAATCTTTATAATGGAAAAATTATTGATATAAGTGCAGATTATGACTATGTAAGAGGTCCTTTGTTCAATTCAGTTTATTACATTTTTTATTTTTATTGTTTAATAGGTCTTTCCATCGTTTTATTCAGAAGACACACTATAAATAAATCTATAAAAAAAATACTCATCATTTTTCCTTTGTTATCTTTATTAATTCTTATCATACAAAGTATCTATCCTGATATATTGCTTGCTGGAGTAGATGCTA
>NZ_CAPG01000031.1:0-4719 GCF_000321185.1 Bacillus sp. AP8 | reverse complement strand
GCCTCCTAAAGGTGTCCACATCGGCTGTTAATGTATCGACGACTAGCAACTATCTTTTTTTGTTTCTCTTTTCTTTTATTACAGGAACTTTTTTTCAAATAAAACGTATTAGAGTAAACCATGATATGAATAATTGGCCATCTATAGTTATGTTTGGTGTTGGTGGATTATAAAACAAAAATTATAGGAGGAAAGAAGATGACGTTATCTATTATCCAATTAATGGTCTTCCAATGGATCTTACCAGCTGTATTCATCATTTCTTTATGGAGGGGGACTTTCCAAAGTAAGATTGATTGGGGCGTACAGGCGATGTTTACTGTGCTTTTTACAACTTGGTTGTTTTTGTCATCACAATGGGATTGGTTCAGTTATTACATACGTTTTATATGGTTGATTTTCTTGTTACTAGCGATATATAAATCTTGGAAAAGAGTAAGAACTCTACCTTTTTATATTAAATTCAACCGTAGTTTGGGTTGGTCTTTAGGGATTCACGGGTTCCTTTTACTTATTTTCGGAATGTATAATGTTTTAATATTTAGTGGATATACAACTAAAGACGATGCCATTGAACTCGACTTTCCACTGGAAAATGGAACGTATTATGTTGGTCAAGGTGGAAATAATGTGCAAATTAATTATCATAATGCTTATCCTAATCAGCGATATGCTTTGGATATTGTTAAGCTTAATCAATTCGGTATAAGGGCAGCTGGTATATACCCAAAAGAATTGGATAAATACGTGATTTTTGGAGATGAATTATATAGTCCGTGTACTGGTAAAGTTTTAGAAGCCCGTGATAATTTGTCAGATTTAACGCCACCAGATACAGATATTGAGAATGTAGAAGGTAATTACGTTAAGATAAATTGTAAGGCTGCAGATGTTTATATTGCACATATGCAAGAAGGAAGTGTAAAGGTAAAAGAAGGGCAGAGTGTACAAAAAGGACAACAAATCGGTTTAGTCGGTAATTCAGGAAATACGTCAGAACCTCATCTACATATACATGCTGAAAATAATGGTGAAGGTGTACCAATCAGGTTTAATGGGAGATTTCTCGTAAAGAATAGTTTAGTGTGGTAGGCAACAACACTGACAGATTTTCCTTTTGGAGTGAAGAAAAGTGTAATAGATCAACTAGAAGCCCTATAAGAGTAGGATAACATCTGGCTTTTTTATTATAGAATTAAAGGAGGGCTTATGAATATGATTCAAACAGATAGACTAGGTTTATACCAATGGATGAAGAAGTCCTTGAAGCAGCTTTATCAGGTGAAAAAGAATTAGAGAATTACTTAGGGTATCACATTATAGACTGCTTTTTTGAACCCATTCATAAAGAAAGAGTTTTTCCTATACGTTTAGAAAAAGTAAAACAGAATCCTGAATTTTCTAAATGGTATGGTTTAATTTATGAAATAAAAACGAGTACAATTGTAGGGATGATAGGATTTAAAAATCCGCCTAACGAAAAAGAATTAATAGAAATTGGATACGCTATACATCCTACTTTTCAGAGAAAAGGGTATGCGAGTGAAATGGCAGAGGCACTAAAGGAATAGGCTTTTCATCAGTTGGAAGTGAAAGGAATAATAGCAAGACATATATTAAAAGATAATATCGCTTCTATGAAAATCGCAGAAAAACTTGGAATGACTCTATTAAAGAATCACCAAGATACTGTTGATTATATTATTTATAAATAGTGTAATAAATATGAAATTGAACATAAAAGCTCATTTTAAGGTTTGAATAAATGTACATCAATGAATGGTCATGAACTAAGTAGTCTAATCTAGATCGTTCTTTTTATGTGATGAAAGATCAACCCGATACGATTATAGTAGGCTAAAGACTGCCTTTTGAGGCAGCCTTTTCCTATGTAAAAACGAATGATGATTTTTATTGATTTGGTAGTTCTAAAAATTCACGCATGACTCGAACTTGATCTTTTTGTTTAGGGAGATACATATTTTTGGATTTCATTATGACAATTGGTAAGGAATTCGGATTATCTTTAACTTTGTATTGATAAAAGCGATAGCTCTCTCCTCCACTTGGACCAGTGAACATTTTTTCAGATAGCAATTCAAATTTATCCGGATAGGCAGACAAAATCGTATGCCAAATTCCACCGATACCAATAATGTATTTAACTAAACGATTGTTTGATACTTCCTCTATAGCATTTATCATTAATTTAGTGGATTCTAAATTTTTCATCCAATCCTTTTGAACATTTCCTTCTATATCCCACTTTTTACAATGGAGAGGGAAAGCTTCTATTGTATGCATAAAATCAAATTCATTTGAATTTAGTACTCTTTTACATTGTTCAAGTTTTTTTATTCTCCAAAGTTTCTTCCTGCTTATCTTAACTTCGCCAAACAACTTGTCATTTTCAAGGTAATCTTTTTTAGACCAGGTTAAATAACGCTCTTTAACAGATGAATTAAAGCAGTTTTGTAAAGTAGCTAAATCTACTTTTACATCATCTCCATAAAGTTTAACTAATTCCTCAATAGTAATCTGACTTGGACTGTTCAATAGTACAAGTATATCATTTGAAATATCCTCCTGCAGATAACCGTAAAAAGGCTCAGGATAATAATCTAATTGGAATTTCTTTTTCACTTCATTTGGAGTATTTAAAAAATCAGAGAGAGTGGCTCCGTTTGATAATTTTGTAATGTAATCTTTCCAATAGTTGTAAAGAGCAATCAGTGCTTGATTTTTCATAAAATGACCCCTTTTTATGAATTTATGGTTATATTTGTATGCATAGGATATATCGACTATAAATATTAAATTTTAAGAGTGAATTTAAACTTTTTTCACTAAATTTTAGTGATTTAATGGTATTTTTTTCATAGTTTTTTAATTTTTGTTTGGTTTATCTAGTAAATTAGTAACGTTTGGCAAAAAAGAGTAGGTTAGCCTTGTTACTATGCTGGTATCGATAATCTGAGTAAGTTTAGTTCCATCTATATGATGCTGTTAGGATTGCTCTGCAAATTTATATAGAGTTCTACAACTAAAGGTGTAGAAATCTTCATCCAATATATGGATGAAGAAAATCTATAAAAACGTTAAGATAAGATTATGAAGAGTTAAATGGAATGGATAAAAGAATAGTTAGGATGCTTCTGTCAAGTGAGGAGGGGAAGAATGAAAATCGAACAAATTGAGCTTTATATCTCGAATTATGATAAAACAGTTTGGTTTTACAAAAATGTGTTAGAGTTTAATTGCCATTCAGAATCAAAAAACACCATACATTTTAAAGTGGGGAAGAGTATTTTGACATTGCATAGAAACGAAAAAGAATCGTACTATTATCATTTCGCTTTTAATATTCCACCCAATCTTTTTCAATCAGCGAAAGAATGGATGCGAAAAAGAGTTTCACTAGCTATAGATGAAGGCTTGGATCAAGCTGATTTTGAAGACTCCAATGCAAATGCCTTTTATTTTGAAGATCCTGCTGGAAATATTGTTGAATACATTGCGAGAAGAAATACGACTCCAAATGCAGGAACTGAGCAGTTTGCACCTATTTATGTTCGTGGAATAAGTGAGATAGGAATATCAACAAATAATATTAAAGAAATAGTGGATGGTATATGTAGCCTTGGAATTTCTTCTAGGAAAAATGAGCCGATTTATTATGAAACATACTTGAATTTTTTGGGGGAAGACAAGGATGGACAATATATCATTGTTGGGCCTCTAGGAAGAAGGTGGATATTTTCAAATAAAGTTGGAATTCATGCACCTGTCATTATAAAAACGGACTGTGGAACTATTCGAAACTTTTAATCTATTTTGTGCTGTTCAAAGTGCGTATTAAAAAAACAATCAATGAAAAATGAAAAAAGGTTATCAATTAGATAACCTTATTATATTCTTGAGCTTCTTTCATTTGATTCTAGATTATCCTCTATGTCCGCCAACTAGACCTGCTCTGTTAAGTGCGGTTCCACGGTATAATCTCGTAAAAGAATTTGGCTTTATCCATAACTTTTTTCTTTCGGTGGCACACTTTTAACAGCCTGTAATTCTTCTTCAAAAGTTGTTGACGACTACGACATAGGAAGACTAAGCGTAGATTTTGGAGACAATGGAGCCTATGAAATAGGGGCTAACGCTAAAGGGATGCCAATTTTTAAACATCATAATAAAGCATTTCAACAGGCTCAAATTGATTTTAAACAAGGTTTTGAAGCAACTTCCGAAGAATATGAACTAAAGCCTGTTAATAAAAGAAATTATAAAGACTATATGGCATATACTTGGCAACTTGAAACTAAAGATGAAACTGTTAGGCAACAGGGTGTAATGATAACGAAGTTCTTTGATATTTATGAAAATAGTTTTAAATGATAAAAAAGAAATTAAGTTTTTGGTTGTATTTCCATATTAGTTAACAAAGTTTGTGAATAAACACACTTAAACTAAACCAGCTAATAGTTTGTCAAACATTTAGCTAAATAATATAATTTTGACATGCTATACTTAAAATAAGGCATGACAAATAAACTTCCTTCAACGTTATGGAAGTTCCTTGAATATATGTAAATTTATTTTAAGCAACATCTTGGAATGTTGTTTTGTTTTTCAAAAGAGCGTAAATCCAATGTAAAAGCTTGTTAGCACAGGCAATAATGGATACGATAAGGTTTGCCTTCTTCCCGTTTCTTATCGTAAAAC
>NZ_CAPG01000032.1:0-34360 GCF_000321185.1 Bacillus sp. AP8 | reverse complement strand
TCTTGATTAAACGTTTCATTTTGTATAAGTATTTTTGCTAAAGCTAGTGCAAGTAAGCCATCAGAGCCTGGGTGTATTTGAACATAAACATCTGCTTTAGCAGCCGTTTCCGTGTAAATCGGATCAATTACAATCAGCTTGGCTCCTTTTTGTTGGGCTTGAAAAATAAATTTCATTTGATGGATATTTGTAACAGCAGGATTTGTTCCCCAAAGTACAATAAAATCAGCATTTGCCATTTTTTCAGGACGTGGACTTTCCACCGCACCATACGCTAATTCGATTGCTTGCTTACCAATAGATTCACGGGTGCTTCCTAACGGCTTTGTATGAGGCCCAATACTGTTAAACATAGCTTCTGTTGCATAGTGTAGAAGGGTAGTGTTGCCAGAATATTTATTATAGCCACATGCCAAATTTGAACCATACTCTTTGTATAAATCAATCATTTTTTCGGCAATAATAGTATACGCTTCATCCCAAGATATTCTTTGCCAATTACCTGATCCTCTAGGTATTTGTAGCAGAGGATATTTTAATCTTTTTGGGTTGTAGACATATTGAGTATAAGCGTAACCCTTGGCGCATAATCTACCTTGATTGAATCCGTGAGCTGGATCGCCAGCTACTTTTACTAATTGACCATTATCCGTGTACGAAAGCATTCCACAGCTAGAGAAACAGTTTTTGGGGCATGTATTTCGAAATACTTTTTGGGTCAACATTAACACCTCTATTATTCTATTTACATCTGTAGAGAAGACTTTTTTATCTTTACTAGTAAAAAATCTTTTCTAATAAAGTAAAACTATTACCTATTCAACTGTTTATATATTTCTTAAACGTTTGATTTTTAATGCGGTAGAGATATTTAGTCTAGCATTCATATCGTCTAGTTTAATTTGTAAAATATCTTCAATTTTTTTCATTCGATAACGTAAACTATTACGATGAAGAAATAACGCCTCAGATGCCTTTGATAAATCATATTGGTTGTTTACAATGATTTCTAATGTATGAATTAAATCGCTACTATTTTGTTCATCAAACTCTTTTAAAGCACCCAGAGTTGCATAATAAAACTCTTTTAAGTCTTGTAAATCATGTTTATATAGAATTCTCTCTATCCCAAGATCACTGAAGAAAGGGAGAGAAATATCCATTAGTTCACCAATTTCTAATGCGACTTTTGCTTCATGATAGCTGCGGTATAACTCAGTTGGATTTTCTTTCATTAAACCAATCCCGATAGCTATTCGTTCTCTTACTTTTAGTATATTGGACTGCTTAAGTACATTGGTCAAAAAATGTTTAACCTGTTCATTTGTATTGATAATAATTTGTCTTTGAATCGGAAAAATAATGATAACTTCATCTGTTTTACTCATTGTAATAGGCATATGATTATCAAACAGAATCATTGTATTTACAATTTGCAAGAGACCTTCAATTACCATTTTATCTTTAGAATAATAATCAAAGTCTCTTAATGTCAGAACAATGGCGATATGTGGTATAGTGAAGTTCCAGTTCCAAAGCTTACCACGTGAAATAACATCCTCTTTCTGTTTAATATTTCCATATAATAAATCGAAGATGAAAGTTTCTTTGTATTTTTGCTCAACAAGTATTAATTGCTGTTTATTGTGTAATTCAATGGAACATAAAGAACAAGTATAAGAAATTAAAGGCAGAATTTGCTTGGTGATAGGATCATCAATACTAGTAAGTATGATTAAATACCCTTTTAATTTACCTTCGAAAGTTATCGGTGAGCCTAGGCCTTCCTTAGCTTCTCCATTTATGTGCAAAGAACACGGAAATGCATTTGGATATAGAATCTTATTTTGAAAGTCAAATTGTATACAATCTACTTTGTGATTATGCAATGAAGAAGTAAAAATGTTCTTAAACGTGTCAGTAATTATTACCGATTTATTAACCTTTTTGGCTAATGTCTGGCAAATACCGTTTAAGCCCTTTAATGAAGATAAAAGTAATTCATGAGTGTAGTCAGGTATAGGAAAATTTACCTCCATTTTAAAACTCCTTTCTCTAGTCAAAAATTGAAACTTGCAAAGTATTTGAGAATACCTCTTTGTTCTACGGTACATTATGTGTAAGGTTTTTTAAGGGAACAAATCACAAATGTAGAGCGTGCATAATCAGAACTAGTAAAAATAAGATTGTTCGTTAATTCACAAATCGTTGTTTACTATTCCGAATCAGAATGCATATTTATAAGATATCTAGTGTTTTAATCTGCGAATACAATTATATTATTATAACAAATATGTGATTGTTTGTGAAAATAAAGTTATTTTATATTTCCTTCAAAATGGTACATCATTTTCTCGTGATAATAATACTAGAAATTCTTATTCAAAAAATGAAGTTGTAATAAAAAATCATTGTTTTTGTTTAATTATTTTCATAGATTTATATGGGAAAACGGGTTATAATAGTATAGAAACTTTGTGAATCATTTCACAATACATTAAGCTAAGTTAAAATAAGTGATAAAACGATCGATTTACCAGCATCTAATAAAAAGGAATTTGGTTTGCTTATGAAAACGAAAAAAAATGAAACACAACATAAAAATTCATTGGAAATATATCTTGAGTTATATCGACAAATTGAAAATGAGACAAATCATCAAATTGAGCAGTTTGGATTACTATTGTCACAACGTATTTCTAAAAAAGAAGAATATACAGAAAAGCTCACACAATTAGAAAAAAAAGGTGCTTTAATAAGAAATAATAAAAAGAGTGTTATATCAAACGGTAAAATATCTAGTGCCTGTAAAGCCTGTCAAACTGGAAAAGGGAGTTATACATCTTTTATATCTTTAAAATGTCATAGGGATTGCTATTTTTGCTTTAACAAAAATCAAGATGAATATAGTTTTTATTCTCATCAACTTAAAAACGCCTATCATGAACTGATAGAAATGTATCATAATAACGTTCATTTAACTCATATAGCACTTACAGGTGGAGAACCATTGTTACACCCAAAGGAAACAGTACAGTTTTTCTCGGTAGCAAATGAAAAATTTCCTACAAGTCATACGAGGTTATATACGACTGGTGATTTATTAACCAGACAATTATTGGAAGATTTACAGAGTGTAAATCTAGATGAAATTCGTTTCAGTATTAAATTGGAGGATTCAAAACAAAAACAAAAGCATATTTTAAGTCAAATTGCATTAGCCGTTCAATACATTCCTGAAGTAATGGTCGAAATGCCGGTTATACCTGGCACAGAAGAGGGAATGAAGCAGTTGTTGCTCGATTTAGATGAAATCGAAATTTTTGGTATTAATTTATTGGAATTTTGTTTTCCTTTTCATAATGCAGAATCGTTTGAAGAAAAAGGACTGGTGTTAAAAAATCCGCCTTATGATGTGTATTATAATTTTTGGTATGCTGGTGGGTTAGCGATAGATGAGAGTGAAGCAATTTGTTTAGAACTTATTGATTTTGCTATGGAACAACAATTACAAATGGGAGTTCATTATTGTTCTCTTGAAAATAAATTTACTGGACAAATTTATCAACAAAATCATGATGCTAATTTGGATGAGATGTATTCTTTTTCTACTAGAGATTATTATTTTAAAACAGCAAAAGCATTTGATCGTGACATGAAAAAAGTCATTAAAGCAATGAATCAATTTAACTTTCCCTACCTAATAAACGAGGAATATCAATATGTGCAATTTCCAATCGAGGCTATTCCATATCTGAAAAATAAAAACCTTGATTTTTTAATATCATTTAATGTTGTGGAAAATAGAAATGGAGAACAAGCAATTAGAGAGGTTTATTTAGAGAAAACGAATTCTAATTGTTATTTGAATAGCGAAACATTAGATGTTGTTAATTGAACAAAAAAGGGATGGAAATGGTGAAGACGCATTTAAAAATCGAAGAAGCATTACACATTTTTTATGCAAGGGATTTTTCCTATGATATTTTACGAAGATTCTTCATAGAAGAGCCTTCGCGTGAATTTTTGAAGCATTTAGTAGAACAAAACATAATAGAGCTCTTTCCTTTTAAAGAAGAATCTAAAGCAATTCAAAAGGGTTCAAATCATGTGAAGCGTTATTTTGAAGAGTATAATCCATGTACTAATCTTCAAGACTATGAAGATTTACATTGGGATTATACGAGAATGTTTATAGGACCTTTTGAAGTGCCAGCTCCCCTTTGGGAGTCTGTATATTTCGTAAAGACAAACTCTTGTTTCAAGAAACTACACTAAGGGTGAAAAATTTGTATGATCAGTATAACTTTCAAAGTATTGAAATGATGGAAGCTGACGATCATATTGGATTAGAGTTTGATTTTATGTACCGTTTGAATCAACATTGTATCTAAATATGTGAGATGGTGAGCAATAAGGAATTGATACAAATTAATTCCTTATTACACGAACAATATCACTTTTTACAAGAACATTTAACGAAGTTTGTTCCAGAATTTTCAGAGAGAGTGATACATCATGCTAAATCGAGTTTTTATAAAGGATTAGCGGAAATATTACAAGGATTTATTGAAATGGATCCGATAGTTCTTCAAGAACTTTTGAAGATAGATTTAGTTTGAAAATATTTAGCAGGGCTTTTGTCTTCGGGTTTTTCGGAATTGTCATTCAAGTTATAAGGGCGGCGATGTTTACTGGTTATACTGCTGATGTTCAACTAATAAGAGGTATGACAGCTTCAGAAAAACTTGCATCGTATTCAGAATTCATTGGCATTCGTTGGGTAATAGAAGACCTTGGACTTGCATCATTAGGATATGTAGCTCTTTCTTCAGGTAAGAAAAAGTTAGTTACAATATTATCTATGCAGCATTAATCTTTTTTTATTATTTGAAGGTATGAGTCGGTACGTGTTTTATGTATTAGGTGCCTAATGGAAAAAGAAGGCGGATGTTAATCCTTCTTCTTTTTTATAGAATATATAATATATACATACATATAGGATTTAAAATGAAAAGAGGCATCATGAAATGGGGATTATAGACAAATGGTTAGAAAGTATGGATTATGAATTTGGAGTCTTATCTGATTGCTCTCGGTATAAGAGTCCACGTTCAACCTGTAATAAATGCATAGAAATATGTAAAGTACAGGCGATTGAATTAAAAAATGGCAAATCTGTTATAAATTCCAATAAATGTACGGAATGTGGTGATTGCATCGCTGCTTGTCCCGTACAAGCAATCGAAGGATTCTTTCCAAAAAGAACAATAATCGATCATCAATTTGTTGTCAGAAATCATGCTGTAGCAACGGCAAAAGAATTGCTAGTTTATTATAGTAAAGGGGTTCATGGCATTATTTTTGAAGAGGGTTATGATACTGATGATTGGAAGCAAGCAGTTTCTGATGCAAATAAAATGTTAGAGCAACTAGGAGAAGAGTCTTTTACTATTCAGTACGGTACGGTCGAAGAAAAGGAAAAAATCATTTCTAGAAGAGAATTGTTTACTTTTTGGAAAAAAGAAGCTGAAACAGTCGCTAAAAATATGACACCAGCTAAGTGGCGTTTTAATCAAGAAGCGTTAGATTTATCCAAATATTATTCGGAATTTCAGTTCGCTGAAATAGATTTAAATATCGAGAAGTGTACATTATGTAAAGCTTGTATTGCATTGTGCAAAAAGGACAGTTTGAAAGTAACCGAACAATCCTTTTCCCTCAATCCACAAACTTGTACTGCTTGTTCACTTTGCCAAGATATTTGTCCAGAACAAGCTATTGAAATTCATGAAATAATTCAGCCATCTACCAAAGTAGAACATCCAGTTTATACAAATACATGTGGAAATTGTGGTAAATCATTTCAATCGTTAATTGAAAACGGCGAGGAATGCGTCATGTGTACAAAACAGAAACAATTTTTTATGTAAGAAGGAAAAACTGTCTCTGGTCACTATTAGTTAATTGGTTATAATGTGCAACTGATGACCTAGAGAAAGTCATTATTATTACGAAACAAAAAAGGACACCGTTTTGGTGTCCTTTTTCATCGAAATAATTGAGGCGATAAACTGCTGGCCACATCCAGCATTTCCTTAAAGGAGTGTTCATCGACTTACTCAATTTAGCTCATCGCAAGAGATATAATAACATGTCATATGCATTTACACAACCATTATTAAAAATGGTAAAAGTGAAAAAAGATTTTATTACAGAAGTAATCTGAATAATCATGATTTAGTAAGAAATGTAGTTAGTAGGAAATGGCAAGAAAATAAACTTTTGTTTTATCCACTTTATTATCCATTTATAGTAGGATAATAAAGTATATTGAAATAAGAAAGGAAATACAACATGACTTACAAAATGATAGTATTGGATTTAGATGATACATTGCTACGAGACGATCATTCTATTTCGGAGAGAACTAAGCAAGCTTTAATGGAAGCACAAGAAATGGGCGTGAAAGTTGTACTAGCATCAGGGCGTCCTACATATGGAATGAAGCAGGTAGCTGAAGAACTTTCATTAGCTAAATATGGTAGTTTTATTCTATCGTTTAATGGTGGAAAAATATATAACTGCCAGACTTGGGAAGAAATGTTTAGCAGTACTTTATCCATTGATGAAGTTCAAAAAATCTATCAAATTAGTCGTCGAGAAGGTGTACATTTGATTACTTACTTAGGCGATGAAATTATCACTGAGGATGAAAATCCTTATATTGATATAGAATCTACTATTACAAATTTACCAATTAATAAAGTGGATTGTTTTATTGATGCTGTAAAAGAACCAGTAGTAAAAACATTGATGGTATATGATCCAGAAGTGCTACAACATGTAGAAAAAAAATTACAAGTTGAATTAGAATCAGAATTTAGTGTCATGCGTTCAAAACCATTTTTCTTAGAATTAACAGAAAAAGGTGTAACGAAAGGCACAAGTTTAAATCAGTTAATTAATGTTTGTGGAATAAAGCGCGAAGAGGTTATTGCTATAGGGGATAGTTATAATGATTTGAGTATGATTGAATTCGCTGGGTTAGGAGTTGCGATGGGAAATGCGCCAGAGGATATTAAATCAGTAGCGGACTATGTAACAGATTCTAATATGAATGATGGTGTAGCGAAAGTAGTAGAAGAGTTTGTTTTAAAGAAAGCAGTTTGTGTATAATCTATCGCTATCATTGTTTTTAATTCAAAGGCTATCGATTAACGATAGCCTTTGATTCATTTTATTTCATTTTTGAAAATGCTTTTAATCTTGGAAGAATAGGAACAAGTATTTCATTTGCAATATATTCATAGGTCAATCCAATACAATTTGAGCCATCGAACTCTACAGATCTAGCCTTATCAATATTATTGCAAAAATCAAAGGAAAGAAGGCCACTATCTTCTGTTATCCGCATAAATGTAAAATGTATATTTCGTTCTTTTAAAAAGTGTTCAAATGCTTTTAATAACTCATTTACATTTCTTTGATCTATTGCTGTGAAATTCATGAATATCATCTCCTATACTAGTAATTTAACAAAATGTTACATCGTTTTAAAATAATTTGTATAAGCATTTAACATGCTCAATACTGAGCATGTTATTTCGTAATAATAATTTAAAAAAGTATGAATAAAAATGAAAAATATTTTCAAAGTTTTTATGAAATCTATTCGGTATAAATTGAACGATTGTTCGTAGAGGTCTGTGGTTGTTGGAATAAGCTGGTGTTTAAATGGCTAAATTTTTGTAAACGGTTTCAATTCAAAGAGCTTTTATTACACCTTTTTGAATAGCATTACAAGCGCTTTAAGGTGATTGTTGAATTTTAGTCAAATATTTTTTAGAATTTTAACTTTTTTGACAAAAAATATTCATTAGACACTGAATAGTTCTGAGTACATAATTATAGAGAAAATAACATACATACATAAGTCATTAATTTTGCTTAGAATTAATGGAGAGAGTGTGAAGGTAATAAGATTTACCTAATAGTACATAGGTTTTAAGTTTTGAACTTGATATTCTTAAATAGAATTAGAGTGAGAAAATCAAGCTTTATTTTTCGTGTTGTTAATAATTATATATTTTAATATAATGTATAATATTATTTTGGAATAATAATTTTTGAATCCAAATTAGTGGGGGGAGAGTTACAAGATGAAAAGACAATCAGTTTATGAAACTGCCCTTGAACGAGGTGTTTCAAGAAGAGATTTTCTGAAAATGTGTACTGTCTTAGCGGCAACACTGGGGCTTGATTATTCAAAAACAGATCAAGTAGTTGCAGCAATGAAGAAAAATTCTAGAGTGCCAGTTATTTGGTTACAGCTACAAGACTGTACAGGCTGTTCAGAATCATTCATCCGTTCTACGCATCCAACAGCAGAAAGCGTTTTATTCGACATGATTTCATTAGAATATACAGAAGTACTTTCTGCAGCATCTGGCTTCCAAGTTGAAGCTGCAATGGAGGCAGTCTTAGAGAATTATAAAGGGGAATATATCCTAGCAGTTGAGGGTAGCGTGCCAGGAAAAGGTGAGTTTACTACTGTAGCAGGACATAATGCTAAAGATACCTTTGTAAAAATGGCTGAAAGTGCAAAAGCTGTTATTGCATATGGTAGCTGTTCTTCATGGGGAGGAATTCCAGCTGCTGGACCAAATCCAACTGGAGCTAAACCGGTAACAGATTTTGTTAAAAATGTACCAACTATTTTAGTACCAGGTTGTCCTCCAATTGCTGAGGTTATGACAGGTGTTATTGCACATATTATTACTTTTGGTTCTCTACCTGAGTTAGATCACCTCGGTCGACCAAAAGCGTTTTATCGTCATAGAATTCATGACAAATGTAATAGAAGAGCTTATTTTGATGCAGGTCTTTTTGTTGAATCCTTTGATGATGAAGGAGCAAAACAAGGATACTGCTTATACAAAGTAGGTTGTAAAGGTCCTACAACATATAATTCATGTGCAGAAATGCGTTGGAATGGTGGTACTAGTTATCCAATTCAATCTGGTAATCCTTGTATTGGTTGTTCTGAAGCTAATTTCTGGGATAATGGTCCATTCTTTACTCGTAGAGCGAAAATACCAGCAACACAAACAACAATTAATCCTGATGTAGTTGGATTAGCAGCAGTTGGCGCTACAGTAGCTGGTGTTGCAGTTCATGGTGCAGCTACAGCAGTTAAGAAGAATATCGATGACAAACGAGGTGAAGAATAATGGCTGAACGCTTAGTAGTAGACCCAATTACACGTATTGAAGGACATCTTCGCATTGAAGCGGATGTTGATGATAAAGGAATGATTAAAGATGCTTTTAGCTCTGGTACTGCAGTTAGGGGACTGGAATTAATAGTAAAAGATAGAGATCCACGTGATGTGTGGGCGTATGTTCAACGTATTTGTGGCGTTTGTACATCGGTTCATGCGTTAGCATCTATTCGTGCGGTGGAAGATGCTCTTGATATTAAAATACCAAGAAATGCTCATTTAATCCGTAATATTTTAAATGAAGTGTTATTTTTGCATGACCATGTTGTGCATTTCTATCACTTACATGCACTAGATTGGGTAGATGTAGTAAATGCACTAGAGGCAGATCCAAATGAAACATCTAAAATCGCTCAATCTATCTCAGCATGGCCAAAATCTTCACCAGGGTATTTTAAAGGTGTTCAAGATAAAGTGAAGAAGCTAGTAGATAGTGGTCAATTGGGGATTTTTGCAAATGGATACTGGGGACATAAAGCATATAAATTGCCACCAGCAGTAAATTTATTAGCAGTTGCCCATTATTTAGAAGCTTTAGATTGGCAAAAAGAAGTTGTAAAAATTCAAACAATATTAGGTGGGAAAAACCCACATCCGCATTATTTAGTTGGTGGAATGGCTACACCTATTGATATTAATAGTGATAATGGAATTCATGCAGAAAGATTAATGCATGTGTCTCAATTAATTGACGAAGCTCATCAATTTGTAAATCAAGTATACTATCCGGATTTAATTGCAATCGGTTCTTATTATAAAGATTTCACTTATGGTGGCGGTATTCAGAACTATTTAGCTTATGGTGATTTTGCTACTGGAGATCATTATGATATCGACACATATCGATTCCCACGTGGTGTTATCTTAAATGGTGATCTAACAAAGGTTCATAAACTTGATTTAAAAGATGCTGCTCAAGTTCAAGAATTTATTGATAAATCATGGTATGAGTATGATGGCGTAAAAGAAAATGAAGGATTACATCCATGGGAAGGGCAAACGAACCTTAAATATTCTGGTCCGGAAATTCCGTTTAAAAATCTGAATACAGATGAGAAATATAGCTGGATTAAATCACCTCGTTGGAAAGGTGAACCAATGGAAACAGGTCCTTTAGCTCGTATGATGGTTGGTTATGCGTCAGGAAATGAAGACATCAAAAACGCAGTGGACAGTACACTCAAGAAATTAGATTTACCTATTTCAGCTTTACATTCTGCACTTGGACGTACAGTGGCTCGTGGTATTGAAGCAACTTTAATTGCTGATTGGCTTCGACATGATATGGATGAGTTACTAAACAACATTAAGAGCGGAAATCAAGTAACCTTCAATAGTGCGAAGTGGGAACCGTCTACATGGGATAAAAAAGCCAAAGGTGTAGGTTGGACTGAAGCACCTCGTGGAGGTTTAGGACATTGGATACAAATTGAAGATGGAAAAACGAAGAACTACCAAGCAGTTGTTCCATCTACTTGGACTGCATCACCTCGTGATTCGAAAGGAAAAATTGGAGCTTATGAAGCAGCTTTAATTGGTACACCTTTATTAGACAAAGAACAGCCATTAGAGCTTTTACGTATCATTCATTCTTTTGATCCATGCTTAGCATGTGCGGTTCATTTAACTGATTTAGAATCTAACGCCCAAACGGAAATCCGCATCGGATAAGGGGGAAGACCTATGTCAAATCAACATGCAAACCATCATGAGTCATTGGAAACGAATTATAAAACGAATCGTGTAACGAAAGTTCAAGAGATTAATGAGAAATCGGTAAAGATTTATGTTTGGCAATTGCCTATTCGTATTTTCCATTGGTTAAATGCTGGTGCGATTGTATTATTAATGCTTACTGGTATATACATTGGTAATCCTATGTTTGGAGCCATTATACCTGGAGATGCTACTCCATCTTATTTGATGGGATGGGCTAGATATATTCACTTTTTTGCTGCCTTTGTCTTTACAGCAAACTTATTGTTCCGTTGGTATTGGTTTTATAAAGGAAATAAGTATTCAGCTTCAAGTATATTCCGAAAAATATTTTGGAAAGAGCTATGGGAAACAATTAAATTTTACGTATTCATGAAAAATAAAAAACCTCATTATGTTGGTCACAATCCACTTGCACAGTTAGCATATTGGATTATGATTGGTGGAGGATCCATTATTATGGTGTTAACTGGATACTTTTTGTATTTTGAACCTCAACCTGAATCATTTATGGGTGGCATGTTCATGTGGTTAACTTATATTTTTGGTGATAGCTTTACAATTCGTTCTTGGCATCATATTGTAGCTTGGTTATTTATGGTGTTCATGGTAGCTCATATTTATTTATCTTGGCGTGAAGATTATTTACAACGTAATGGCACAATGTCTTCCATTATTACTGGATATAAAACTGAACCAAAAGATACAGTAGGAAATCACAGTCAGCCAAAAGCAAAAAAGAAAAAGAAATAAACATTAAATAAAATAAAAATGTGAAAAATAATCAGTGATGGTTTTCTGCAAGCATGGTATACACTCGTTAACATTGATCAATGAGTATACCTCATTTTGTAGCTAAATCATCACTGATTCTACATTGACTGATAATACATAAATACTTGCTTTACTTAAAAATTTTGCTTCAAAAAATAAGGAAGAAAGATTTCGTTGGTGATCTAAATGGAAAATAAGCAAATTACAATTCTTGGTATAGGTAACACTCTGTATAGCGATGAAGGAATTGGAGTCCATATTGTTCCTATGCTAGAAGAAATATTTCAAGATAATCCGAATGTTGAGGTCATTGATGGATCAACAGACGGAATGAAGTTATTAGGACCCGTTGAAGATACAGATTATTTAATAATTATTGATGCCATAAATGCTGGCAAAGAGGGCGGAACAATCATCACACTTGTAGGTGACGAAATACCTGCCTATTTTGGTATTAAAATGACGGTTCACCAATTAGGATTTCAAGAAGTACTTATGGCTGCTAAGTTAAGGGAAAGATATCCGAAAAATATTGTTATGATAGGTATGCAGCCAACATCCTTAGATCTTCATGTTGGCCTTACAGAAACTAACAGCAATAAAATCCCTGAATTGATTTCTCATATTAAAAAACAAGTTGAAGATTGGAATTGATTAACTATGAAGCGTTCAGCATTCTTGAAAGAACTAAAGACTTCATTATTTGATACAGTAAAATATGTTTATGAACCGTTTTTAGAAGACGATATAAAAAAAATAAAAAAATCAACGGATCGACTATTGAATATAGAGTGGATTCACATCGCTAAGAATGCAGCTGAACTAATGGATTATCAACAAATGATGATACTTAAAAAACCATTCTTTTTTGTTCGAGTGAATGGGAAAATGAGGGCGTTTAGTGGGATATGTCCAACTTGTAGTAACCTGCTAAATGTTTCAAGTATGCAAAAAACTTGTAAATGCTTAATGTGTGAAAAAACGGTTCACTTTCATAAAAATGAGGAAGAAGATGAATGGTTTTTATCAGAACACTCTTTAAAAGAGGAAGAAGACGGAATTTATATCGGAATTAAGCGAACATAATTCCATATAAAGGAGACGAATTTTTTATACTATAGATTTTACTTATGAATGAAGGTGCGTACCATGCATGAAATGGCTTTAATGGGAGATATATTAAATATCATAAAAGAGGATGCTGAAAAGAAAGAAATCAATACCATTAAAAAAATAGAGTTAGTGGTAGGAGAATTAAGTAATGCCATGCCTGATGCCTTAACTATGGCATTTGAAATATATAAAGAACAAAATCCTTTATTCATTTCTCAAAGTGCAAAACTTCTTATTCAATTGGAGGAATCAAAAGCGGAATGTGTATTTTGCAATACCACTTATAAACCTGATTTGAAAATATCGATTTGCCCTAATTGCAATATGCCTTCTGGGAAATTAATAGCTGGTGAAACATTTCAAGTAATATCATATGAAGGAGATAAGAATCAATGAAAGTAACTTTAAATACAAACGTACTAACCAATAATAATATGGCGGCAAACTTTAATAGAGATTTGTTTAACTCCTCTAAAACTCTTGTGATTAATATAATGAGTTCACCAGGTGCTGGGAAAACGACTCTATTAGAAGAAACGGTTAAAGCGTTATCAAGTCGTTATCGAATTGGTGTAATTGAAGGTGACTTAGCGACTGATCGCGATGCGGATCGTATTAGAGCTTTAGGAGCTAAAGCGATTCAAATAAATACACATGGTGGATGCCATCTTGATGCCAGAATGATTGCTGCGACTTTACCTGAATTCGATCTTGAACAAATCGATATTCTGTTCATTGAAAATGTAGGAAATTTGGTTTGTCCATCAGGATATGATTTAGGACAAAATCATAAAGTAGCTGTATTAAGTGTTCCTGAAGGAAACGATAAAATACCTAAATATCCACAAATGTTTATGAGAACAGAGTTAGTACTATTAAATAAAGTAGATTTACTTCCTTATTTAGATTTCGATGTTGAAACAGCAAAGCAGGATTTATTAGCAATTAACCCTGAATCCAAATTAATTACACTTTCAGCTAGAACAAAAGATGGATTAGATGATTGGTTTGCTTGGATTGATCAAGCATATGACGTATGTGTGAAACAATAAAGGTTTCGATTGTAGGAAGAGTTCAAGGCGTCGGTTTTCGACCTTTTGTTTTTCAACTAGCTGAAAAATTACATTTAAAAGGTACCGTTCAGAATAATATGGATGGTGTAGAGATTTATATTGAAGGAAACAGTGCAGATGTTAAAGAGTTTTTAACGGAAGTTAAAGAAAAGGCTCCTAGACTTTCAAGAATTGATGAAGTGACTTTTTCCTCTACAAAATGTAGAGGTTTTAGTGATTTTTCCATTATTCCAAGTAAAAGAGAAGGTGCTTCAAAATTAGTTATTCCGATAGATTCTGCCGTATGTTCAGAATGCCTTACTGAAATGAATGATCCTTTAAATTTTAGATATCGGTATCCATTTATCAATTGTACACAGTGTGGACCAAGATATACGATCATTGACGAACTGCCTTATGATAGACCATATACTTCAATGGCTTCATTTGATTTCTGTGATGCTTGTGAAAAGGAATATAATGATCCTTTAAACCGAAGACATCATGCCCAACCCATTGCTTGTCCTGAATGTGGGCCGCAAGTTTTTCTTTTTTCAAAAGAGGGGAAAGTCATTGAAAGTCAAGTCTTATCGCGAACGATTGAGTTACTTGAGCAGGGGAAAATTATAGCAGTAAAAGGTATCGGGGGATATCATCTTTGTTGTAATGCAAGAGATGAGCAGGCTGTTGAAAGATTAAGGCAACGAAAAAATCGTCCAAATCGGCCATTAGCTGTTATGAGCTCATCTCTTAGTGAAATTTTGAAGTTTGCATCGATAACTTCAGAGGAACAGACTTTGCTCGAAAGTCCAGAAGCTCCAATTGTCGTATTGAAAAAAAATCATACGTATAATTTAGCGGCTGGAGTAGCTCCAAACATGACAACGGTAGGGGTTATGTTGCCTTATACGCCTTTGCATCATTTGATCATGCAAGGTGGAAAAATAAAGACACTTGTCATGACAAGTGCGAATCCTTCTGGCCATCCAATCATTTATAAGGATGAAGAGTGTAAGCGATTCTTAGGGGATATTGCAGATTATTATCTGATTCATAATCGTGAAATATTGCACCCAGTGGATGATTCGGTAATACAAGTAGCAGATGGCTTTACTGACTTTTTCAGAAGATCGCGAGGATATGTTCCTGATCCATTGAACGTTAAGAATGATGTTGATGGAATTATTGCATTTGGTGGTCAGCAAAAATCAACCTTTTCAATTGGAAGAAATCATCAAGTTTTTATTGGCCCACATATTGGTGATTTAGAAAATGAAGAAACGATACAGCATTATCAAAAAGAACTAGAGCATTTACTGAAATGGATTGATCCACCGAAGAGAACAGCAGTTGTTGATTATCATCCGGGGTATCAAAATCGTCATATTATGCAGGAATATCAATTTAAGGAAATAATTGAAGTTCAACATCATCACGCACATATGGTATCATGCATGGCAGAGAATGAAATAGATCGTCCAGCCTATGGCATCATTCTTGATGGTACAGGTTATGGATTAGATGGTCATATTTGGGGTTTTGAAATTATGTACGGTGACGCTAAAAGGTTTGATCGTTTAGCACATCTTATGTACTCACCATTACCAGGTGTTGAAAAATGTATCGTTGAGCCATGGAGAAATGCGGCTGCGATGTTGCTTGCTATACTTGGTGAACGAGGGATAGAAGCTGCGTCACGTATATTTCCACAATATAAATCTGCCATTCCAGTATTAGAAGCGATGATTCGAAATAATATGAATACTGTGTACGCAGGTACTTGCGGTAGATTATTTGATGCCGTTTCGGCATTAATAGGAGTATGTGAAAAGTCAAGCTATGATGGGGAAGCGGCTATACTATTATCTGAATTAGCTGATATAAATCTACAATCTAATGCGTATTCTTTCGATATTCATAAGGAAGACGAACAATGGATTATCGATTTTTCTAAAATGATTATAGAGATTTATAAAGATGTCCTAAATGAAAAAAATGTAAAGGAAATAAGTAACTCTTTTCATGAAACAATCGTTCAGGCCATTGTAGCAAGCTTAAATAAAATCCAAAGGGAAAATCCTAAGTTCAATAAAACAGTCGTACTTTCTGGTGGGAGTATGCATAATCGATATATAAAACGTAAATTAATAGATTCATTATCAGCCCATGGACTTACAGTATATACTCATAAACAAATTCCATGTAATGATGGTGGATTATCATATGGACAATTAATTGTAGCATCAGCATTAAGGGAGGAATAAAAATGTGTGTTGGCGTACCCGCTAAAGTAATAGAATTACACGAATATAGTGCAGTTGTTGACGTTATGGGGTCACAAACAACTGTAGGGATTATTTTTGTGCCAGAAGTCAAGCTAGGAGAATATGTGATTGTTCATGCTGGACAAGCCATGTCGATAATTGATGAAGAATATGCGAGAGAAAGTGTTGAAGAATGGAGGAAGCTTGTTGATGCTAGAAATACTGAATCAGTCCTCTGAGCAACAATTATGTAAAGACTTACTTCAAGCTGTCATTGAAAAAGCAGATAAATTTATCGAAGTAAATGGCCGAATGCCAGCTTTTATGGAAGTGTGTGGTTCACATACAATGGCATTAGCTAAATCAGGTGTAAAACAAGCTTTAAAAGATCGAGTAAACTTAATCTCTGGACCAGGATGCCCGGTTTGTGTAACAGATCAGCAATCAATCGATGCTATGATTTCTTTATCAGGTGAAGATAATCGTATTATTTGCACATTTGGGGACATGATGCGCGTACCTGGCTCTTTTAAATCTTTAATGGAAGAAAAAACAGCTGGTAAGGATATTCGAACGTTATATTCTCCAACTGATGCGATTAAAGTAGCAGAAGAAAACCCAGATAAAGAAGTTATTTTCCTAGGTATCGGTTTTGAAACAACGATTCCCATTTTATCAATTCTCGTTGCTGAAGCGGAAAAACGGCAATTAAAGAATTTTTCACTTTGGATGACAACGAAATTGGTTGAACCCATTTTAAGATATTTATTGGATTCTGGAGAGGTCCATTTAGATGGTTTCTTATTACCCGGACATGTTTCAATTGTCTTAGGTGAAGATGCTTATCGCTTCTTACCAGCTGAATATAATATTTCAGGAGTTATTTCTGGTTTTGAAACAGCGGAATTATTGAGCGGTATATATAAACTTATCGATTTATCTTTGCAAAAAGAGGCAAAAATTATTAATGATCATCCTTCGATTGTAACGAAAGAAGGAAATAAAGTCGCTCAGAAAATGATGGCTACTTACTTTACCGAAACGAACGAAGCTTGGCGTGGTATTGGAATGATTCCAGATAGCGGTTTAGATTTGAAACCGGAATTTGATCAATTTAATGCTAAGAAAAAGTATCATGTCACTTTGGAAGAGCCAAGAAAAACAAAATGTCGTTGTGGTGAAATTATCAGAGGATTAATTTCTCCGGAACAATGTCCACTCTTTGGAAAAGCATGTACTCCTAGAAAACCGATTGGTCCGTGCATGGTGTCTGATGAAGGAAGCTGTTCGGCATATTATCAATATATTCGATAGAAAATGGAACAAAGTATTAACAAGTAGGGGGAGCAGTGGATGGAAAAAGTAATTAGCTTAGCGCACGGAGATGGAGGAGAATTAAGCCATCGTCTTGTCCAAGATTTATTTGTCGAAGCTTTTAAGCATAATCATGAAGCTATGTTTGATGCTGCGATTATTGATTTAGCATCCAAAAAAATCGCTGTGTCAACCGATTCTTTTGTTGTTAAACCACTGTTTTTCCCAGGTGGTTCAATTGGAAAGATTGCTATAGCAGGCACAGTGAATGATTTAGCAGTTAGCGGAGCGAAACCTCTTTATTTAACATGTGGTTTTGTAATTGAAGAAGGTTTTGCTATTCAAGACTTAAAGAGAATTGTCGAAGATATGGCGAAAGAAGCGAAAAAAGCTGGCGTATCAATTGTAGCGGGTGATACGAAGGTCGTAGAACGAGGCAGCTGTGACGGTGTTTTCATTAATACTACTGGAATTGGAGTAGTTGAAAATCAAGATGTCTCTTCTCCTACATTCAAAGCGGGTGATGCAGTAATCGTTTCAGGCTCTATAGGGGATCATGGAATAGCCATTCTAGCAGCTAGAGGTGAATTAGGTATTTCTTCTCCAGTTGAGAGTGACTGTGCTTCTCTAAATGCTATGTTAGCACCAATTTCTTCTAAAGCGAAAATTATGAGAGATCCAACTAGAGGAGGACTTGCTACTACTTTAGTTGAGATTGCTGAGGATTTTTCAGTTTCTATTGTGCTCGAAGAAAATAAAATAGTCGTAAAAGATGAAGTACATGGTGCTTGCGATTTATTAGGATTCGATCCTTTATATCTAGCAAATGAAGGTAAAGCCATTATCATTGTTTCTGAAGAAGATAAACAATTAGTTCTTGATACATTAAAGCAATTCCCAGAAGGCAAAGATGCTGTATGTATTGGGAAGATTGATTCGACTGAGCAAGGACAACTTATGCTAGAAACACCACTAGGTATCAAACGAAGATTACGTCGTTTGAATGGAATTATGCTTCCTCGAATTTGCTAGTAACCATGAAACAGTAGGGACTTATGAGAAAGAAATTTTTCATAGGTCCTTTTTTCGTTCATAACACTTGTGTTAATGATATTTTCAATCCGTTTATATTCTTGAGGGGGAGAGATAAGCAGAATTGATAGGGCTTGTTTTTTCACTGCTTCTGTATTCGGAAGGAATGTTACCGATTATCTTTTATAATATTGTTGTTTTAAATAAGTTCAGTGAATAAAATTAGCATAAAAAAGTTGATTGGAGCGTAAGATGCAAGACTTCTGAGGGTGCAGTGGAATAGATGAAATCATAAAAGGCATTATGTACCGATTAGGCTCACCCCCCGTGGAAAGCGAGCATCTTGAGTGAAATTCAACTCAACCTATATTCAATAAATTGTTTACTGATAACGAAGTTTGCAAAAATGAAGATAACATAAACCTTAAAAAGATTAGTTAAAGATGGATTATATTCTCATAGACATCAGGGTAATAATATGAAAAAATTGAGGTTAGACTATTATTGGGTAATTTTTAATACTATGAAAATTTTGTTATTGAAGCTTTAAAATGCATCGATAATGAATCCTTTAAATAAGAAGAAATTAATGTTAATAAGCGAGTGGATGTATAGTGGAATCTGAAAAATTTAAAAAAGTGATTGAAGCAGCGAAATTATATTATTTAATGGATTGTAGCCAACAAGAAATCGCTAATAGGCTTAGTATTTCACGTCCAACAGTCTCTCGTTTATTACAGCAGGCTAAGGAAGAAGGTATTGTTGAAATACGTATTAATGATCCATCAGAAGACTGTAAACAGTATGAGAAAGAATTGGAAAAGAAATTTGGCTTGAAGAAAGCAGTAGTAGCTTATGCTCCAGTGTATGAAGAAAATGATATTAAAACAATTATAGGGAAAAAAGCTGCCGCTTATCTTTCTAAGATGGTTAAGGATGGAGATGTAATCGGAACGGTTTGGGGTACGACAATTTATCAGGTTTCAACATATTTGGAGCATAAAGCACTAAAAGACGTTTCTATTGTTCAATTAAAGGGTGGGATTAGTCATTCTGAGAAAAAAACATTTGCATCAGAAACGTTACATTTATTTGAGAAAGCATTTAATGCAAAATCGTTTCAGCTCCCCATACCAGCTATAGTTGATCATGTAGTCGTTAAACAAGCAATCGAGGCCGATCGTCATATAGGAAAATTATTGAATATGGGGAAACAAGCTAATATTGCTATTTTTACTGTAGGAGTTCCTAGGACAGATTCATTACTTTTCCAGCTTGGCTATTTAACAGAAGAGGAAGAGAAAACGATTTCTAAACATGCGGTAGGTGATATATCATCACGTTTTTTTGATAAGGACGGAAATATTTGTGAGCCATTGCTGAATGCAAGAACGATAGGAATTGAACTTGAGGAATTAAAGAAAAAAGAACAATCGATTTTAGTGGCAGGAGGTATGAAAAAAGTAGACGGCATATTAGGTGCTCTGAAAGCAAAATATGCTAACATTCTAATTACAGACAGCTGCACTGCTAAAATATTATTAAATAATGAATAAAAAAAGTGTAGAAGAAGTCGGTTCTTGTTTTCAAAAAATACTGCTTACTTAATGGAAAGCAGTATTTTTTGTTTTTAAAAGCTATTTTCTAAAAGCTTGATTTTTAAATAAGTTCGGTCAGTAATTTTAGAATAACAAGGCCAATGGTGCTGCTAGACTTATTAGGACCAAAGTTTACGAAAATAGCCTTTAGAAAAGACGAATTGATTTTAAACGGAGGTTTTTAATTTTACAAAACGAAAAAGCATAGTTTACAAATGTTCACTATATTGATATATTAATTGTGTAACATGTAAGAATAGTGGTGTAACGCGTAATTAACAGAACGTATTTTAGCAACAACAAAAGTAGTTGATACTTTTGTACATGTTTAAAATGAATAAAACCATTTTTGATTTAGGATCAGATTTAGGAGGAAAATACTATGACAAATGTTTCGAACATTATTGACCATACGGTATTAAAAGCGGATACGGGTAAAGATGCAATTATTAAATTAGCAGAGGAAGCAAAACAATACAAATTTGCTTCGGTGTGTGTAAATCCAACGAATGTTAAATTAACAGCTGAAATATTAAAAGATACTCCAGAAGTAAAAGTTTGTACTGTAATTGGCTTTCCATTAGGAGCCAATACTCCAGAGGTTAAAGCTTTTGAAACAAAGGATGCTATTGCAAACGGAGCAGACGAAGTGGATATGGTTATTAATATCGGTGCATTAAAAGACAAAGACGATGAATTAGTTGAGCGTGATATTCGCGCAGTTGTAGAAGCTGCTAAAGGGAAAGCTTTAACTAAAGTAATTATTGAAACATGTTTGCTAACTGAAGAAGAAAAAGTTCGTGCATGTGAATTAGCTGTACAAGCCGGTGCAGATTATGTGAAAACATCAACTGGTTTCTCTACAGGTGGAGCAACAGCGGAAGATATCGCTTTAATGCGTAAAACGGTAGGGCCTGAAATCGGAGTTAAAGCATCGGGTGGAGTTCGTAGCTTAAACGATGCTAATTCGATGATCGCAGCAGGAGCAACAAGAATTGGAGCTAGCTGTGGAGTTGAACTAGCAAAAGGTGAAGAATCCACTTCTTCATACTAATAGAACTGAAAAAAGAAGGACTGCTTTTAAGACAGTCCTTCTTTTAATAAATACAAAGAGCGAACAAATGTAATTTTATAGTGAACAATTGTAAACTATCTAGATTGAAGAAAATTAGGCACATAATATATCGTAGTGTTTAAACTACAACTATAATAGTTCTAAAAAAACTATGTTCTAAATATTCAATAATACTTTTAGAAATGGTTTGCAAAAAGTAGTGACAGTAGATAAGATTCGTTTGCATTTGAATCACTTAAAAATACTCTTCCTAGAAGAGGGAACGGAAAAAGGGAAAAATACAATAGAATTTACCCTCTCTAAAGCTTTAATGATTGGCATACCAATAATGAAAAAAAGAGTTTGCAATTGCAAACTCAAAACTTTTGTGGTTTAGCCACTTTAATGGAAGCTACCTCACCACAATCTTTACAAAAGGTATAGATTAAAGGAATATTGTATAAATGAAAAAGGGGAAAAAATAGATCTATGCTTTCATATCTAACCTTGCTAAATATATTTTTTTAAAAAATTGTATGACTCATACATGTGTTGAGTCAGAGATCTTTGTTTTTATAAACCGTGGGTGAATTATTAGATATTAGTCTTAATTATCGGTATTTCAAATAATCACGTTATCAAAGTATCTTTGTTTTTCTGCTTAATTATAATGTGGGGAAATATTATAGTAGAACAAACGTATATAGTTGGATCAATTATGTCTATTCCTTTATCATTTTTGAGTCCGAAACAACCTATTAAGAGTAGAAAGAGGCTCCCTATGAATTTATCTAACAAAATGTAGGCAAGATTCAATTTTTACTATTATGCAAGTTTATTTTTCTAACAAACGAAAGTGCTATTACTTAGTACAATTAAATACATCTGTTCATTTGTATTAATGTATCTCAGAGATATATTATATAGTTTTCACTTGAATCATATTCAGACGTTACATAATTATCAATTTTAATATGTATAGATGATGCTAGAATAATAATGGATAAATATAAAAAAAGAATAAAAATTGACATGTAATAGCTCTTTTCAGATAGATTAAAATAGAGTGCTACCATTGTAAATATGGTTAGAATGGTAATAAGAATGCTTATGGTTTCAAAAAAAGGCATTAAACAGAATAATAAAGCGATGAACATTATTGTAATAAATATCAATATAAAGAATATTTTCATTTGTATTATTTAATTTTCTTCTTTTTGCAATTACTTGATAATTATTATATCACGATATATTTGTAGGGTTATATTTTTGAAATAATGATAAGTGTCTGATTTTTCCGAAATAACAACAAGTGAGAGAGTAGTCATTGTAAAGTTAATTTATTATGAGCTGCTTTTGTGATAGCTAAAGATTTTTCTGTTTTTTCAACTTAGTAAAAACAAATATTACCGGACTGTCCAATGCCATTTAATAGCTTCTTTCTCAATACTTTTGACAAAATCGTCCTTCCCGTCACAATATCTATCAATATTATTTGGATACTGATTGGCAAGTTTACTTTTTAACTCCCCATAACTTATGCAGACTTCTGAATGTTTACAAAGGTAGTCTCTGAATGCTAAGTGCCTCTCAATTTCTTCTATGTTGTTATATTGAAATGCGTGAATTTGGTGAGTACGATTATCTCCACCTTTGCGGAAATATCTTCTTCCCGTAATTCCGAATTCTCCCATTACTTCATATCCAATATCTTGAAATTGATTACGGAACGAGTCTAATTTATTAATATCTTTCACCACAAGTAATATATCAATTATTGGTTTTGCTTTTAGGCCTGGAACTGATGTACTACCAATATGAAAACTATTGACCAATTCTTCTTGAAGAATCGTTCTAATAGTCTGTTCTTCTTTTTGATATTTGTTACTCCAATCTTGATTATAATCTACAACTCTTACAATCATAAATAACACTCCATTCATTGAATTTTGTTTCATCTAATTGTGCGTTATGCAAGATTATAAAAAAAATAATGAATTGTCAATGTTTTTTAGTTGCTGGTTTCTATATCATTTTAGTTTAACTTTGTTTTCAGTATGCTTCGTATCTTCTTATTGGATTTATGGATTGAACAAGGATTTTATGAATGAATAGAGAAATTGTTTACAAGAGCTATTTAAATGCTTGCGTAACCTAGCATTTGTAGTAAATCCATTAATATTAGAAGCTATCATTTATAGGAGGTTAGATGATGAAAGAGGAAGCTCTTTTAGCGGTTCAAGAGTATCGTAATGATTTGAATACATGTGATGTAATAAAAATAAATGCCTGGGTATCAGATGAATTTCTAGGTTACTTTGGGTATTACTCTGATGTTGATTTTATTGTCTATACGGGAGAGGAATATAGAGAGGACAATATTGAAACTTTTTCTAACTACGTAAATCAAGAAGCGTACTGGGAATACTATGATTTCACGAGTAGTCTTCGTTCACAAAATGAATTGATTAATAGCTCCAAAGTTGATTTTTATTTAAAAGGAAAAAAAGTTGCATCGGTTTTAGCAATGGAAGTATTCAAGAAAGAACAAGATGGTTGGAAACTTTATAGGCAACATATGGAACGATATGCAGAATAATATATAGAAATCTAGATAGCAGCTAACTAGAATGAAAAAAATAACTAAAAGAGCTAATAACGGTAGATTTTTGTAAGATGAAATATTTTTTATCAAAAACAATATAAGCAATCGGGGGCTTGACATAAGTCATGTGGAAGAGGATAGAATGTGTCGCGATATATACGGAAAACATCGAAAAATCAATCGAATTCTATGAATCATTAGGTTTAATAAAAGTATGGGAAACATTTCAAGACGAAGAAAAACTATGGAAACTTGTTGGCATGAAATTTCCTGAAGGTAATTCAGAGTTAGTATTAAAAAACAATCCTAGTTTGGATTTTACTGAAACTGAAATTGTTGTTGAAGATGTTCAAGAAACCTATGAATCTTTAAAATGTAATCCTGAAGTTAAGTGGATACGCACTCCATTCCCAAATTCTTTAGGTGGTCATGTAGCTGTAATACAAACCCCAGATGGAAATGTTTTTGTTATAGTTGGAAAATAAAACATAATAGATCAAACTGGAAACAACAACCTAAACTGTATCAATTGAAAATTTGAATTCTTATTAACTAGTTATTTGCATGTCTAATTCTATATTTTGTAGTTATACACGGATCAGTAAATAGAAAAAATGGTAGAAGGGTGCTTGTTATCATTGTGTATGTTCATAGTGTTTCATCAACTGTGATATCAGCTTTAAGACACAGTGTTAGTATATCATTATCACCTAATTCGGTGAATAAATTTAGCATAATAAGGTCGATTGGAGCATAAGATGCGAGATTCCTGCGGCAGCAACGGGACAGGTGAGCCTTCACAGGCATTATGGACCAAAGATGCTCATCGCGCACTCCGTGGAAATCGATCATCCTGGTGCAGAATTCAACTCAGGCTCTATTTACTACTTATTCATAGGCAATAAAGTATGCGAAAACAGTCTTTTCTTATGAAAATAGCTGAAGCGGAATGTCTAATACTTTATCGAATATTGTTTAACAGGAGTTTTACATAAAGAAGATATAACGATGAAATGAATGAGAGGATTGAATGAAGTGATAAAAGTTACTAATTTAGGAAAAGTCATAGCTGTCAGTTTAAGTTCTAAACACACATTTAGTAAAGAAAATCGACAAAGTATAAACTTAGTTGAAGGATTAGGTGTTGAAGGAGATGCCCACTTCGGTTCTACTGTTAAGCATCGTTCAAGAGTAGCACAAAATCCGAATCAGCCTAATCTAAGACAAGTGCATTTAATACACACTGAGCTATTTGAAGAATTACGTGACCGTTTTACGATTGAACCTGGACAAATGGGTGAAAATATTACAACTGCTGGAATAAATCTTCTGGAATTGCCTACTGACACGATATTGCATATTGGTGCAAGTGCAATTGTAAAAGTAACGGGTTTACGAAATCCATGTGCTCAAATAGACAATTTTAGACCAGGTCTTTTAAAAGCAGTTTTAGATAATGATGTAGATGGTCATCTAATAAGAAAAGCAGGAATAATGGGGATAATCCTACAGAGTGGCGCAGTTAAAGCTGATGATTGCATCAAAGTAGAATTACCACCAAAGCCATTTAAAAAACTTGAGCGTGTTTAATTTGAGGATTTGCTTCAAAAGGAAGTAGTTGACTGTATATTGTCATTTTTAACCCTTTCTTTTTTTGGCAGAAAAGAATGAACCAACTAGAAAATATACTATTGTAAAAATCACCAATAAGAAAATCAGAAACCCTGCTTGAAAGAAAAGATCAACGATACTCAAAATATATCCCTACCTTTATGATTTTTGGTGAGTGTTAACATGCGATAATTATTACGATGTTGGTATACTATGAGTTGACACGATAGTATAAGAAATCGGACTAATAATTTTGTAAGAAATAAATAAAGATGCTCGTAAAATCAGCAATTCTATTTATCATTATTACATTATTTGGGTTAATTTATAACAAATATTTGCTTAAACAAGTATTCTTAAGTCGCTTCAATCATTTATAAAGTTAGATTTTTGAAGTGTACGTAAGCAGTTACCGAATAGGTTAACATAATATCTATATTGCTCGATGGAATTTTGTATAATTAAAACGACATTGGTAAACATAGGAAGCGGTTTTCTAGCTAGATGTGGAATCCATAGCTGAGTAGCATATCATTGTATCGGGAGGAAAGAAAATGTTTGTGAAAATATATGAATATCATATTAAAGAAGATAAAGAAGAGTTTTTTATAGAAATCCAAAGACAAGTATCGCACATTTATAAAGAAGTATTAAATTGTGAAATTATGTATTTTAAAAATATAAATGATGAAACCAAGTGGATGGAATTGTCTAAGTATAGGAGTGAAGATGAATATTTTAATGGAATCCATAAAATAAATAATGATCCAGATGTTCAAAAACTATTTGAGCACTTTGACTCTTGTTTAGTTCCTGAGAAAAAAGACATTAAAGAAAGTAACTATATATTAAAATTTAAAAGATAAAGTGAAATATTACTAGCTTAAGAAATCGCTTTTGTATAATAGGAATGGACGTAATTGCGTTAACATTAGTCGAGGGAAGTCACCACAACCGCAGTAAAAAGAAACGGGTAGCAACGGGCTCTATACCGATGATAAAAGAAAAAGGGTGTGTGTAGATATAACAGTTTCATTTTCTAATTCCGAAAAAAGCTATATACAGATCGAGCTTTAACTATCATTTTATTATACAGAGAAAAGAGTAGAGAATATAACAAAAGAACAGATTGCATCTGTTCCTTACATTATTCATTATTTTTATCAGCTTTTAACACTTTTTTATTTCTTTTACACCGTTTAGAAAAACTTTTAATGATAAAAAAACCAACAATTAAAGTCAATATATTTAGTGAATCACCGAAATTAATAGATAGACTAAAATGGTTATTCACTTTTATGTCGTTCTTGTTTTTAGTAGTATCTTTTAGCTTCTTTTCCTTGGCATTCATTATTCTACCCCCATATTGTCTAATAATAGTTGATTATATGAACGAATGAATAATTGTATGCGAATATGCATGTGACAAATGACACATTGTTTATCAGTGGTGAAAGTATTGGTCAATCTATCATTTCAAATGAAAGGAAGTAGCTATGTTTTTTTATTTAGGTTCTAATTAAACTATGTTCTAAATGTTCAATAATAAGGTTGATAGCTTCAACAGGTAAATGAAAAATAGTAAGCTTTATTTACAATCGTATGATACTGAGGCCTCTGAAGTTCTAAAAAAACCATGTTCCAAATATTCAATAGTAATTTGAAAGTTAGTTAGTAAGAAAATCAAGTAGCATAACATCTTGATAAATAAAAGGGTAAAAAGAAAAAATTCACAAATTATTATTATCATTAAAATAAATTAAAAAAAAATTACACATTTTTAGAAAAAATTAAATAATATCACTTTATTCCTTCAAACTATAGGAGTAAACTAATTAGGTTAATATAAATGCATATATAGTTGTACATAATAGAAAGATACTTCTTTGATCGCGAGGGAATAGAAATGATTTTTAAAAAGAAAAAGGACAAGTTTGATACTCTTTTAGTGAATATTTCAGAAAATCTAAAACAAGCAGCAGATTATTTTGCGGATTATAAACTAAAAAATATTAGTGATTTAAAAGTATTTACAGAGAAGATGAAAGAATTCGAACATACTGGTGATTCATTTATCCATGAGGTTACGAAAGAATTAAATCAAGCATTTATCACATCTATCGAACGTGAAGATATTCTTCAATTAGCAATGAGCATGGATGATGTACTAGATGGTTTAGAGCATAATGCGGCGTTGTTTGAAATGTATTCGATTATCAATGTTGATGAATATACTCATCAATTGGTGCATGAAATTCAAAATTGTACGTATGAAATTGCTGAGGCGGTTGAATTACTGACTTCCAAAAAATTACCTGAAATTCGTGATCATGCAATTAAAATTAAAGAAATTGAATCAAATTGTGATGAAATTCATCGCCGTAGTATTAAAAATTTATTTACTGTTGAAAAAGATCCAATTCGAATTATTCAATATAAAGAAATATATGAAAGCCTAGAAGAAATCGCTGATTATTGTCAAGGCGTAGCCAATACACTTGAATCAATTATCATGAAAAATGCATAAGGAGTCTAACAGTTATGGATATATTTTTACTAACAATGCTTATTGTAATAGGCGCCTTAGCATTTGATTTTATTAATGGATTTCATGATACAGCGAATGCTATTGCCACTGCTGTTTCAACAAAAGCATTAAAGCCAAAAAGAGCGATTTTACTTGCTGCGACGATGAACTTTATTGGTGCAATGACTTTCACTGGAGTAGCAAAAACAATTACGAAGGATATAGTAGATCCATTCACTTTAGAAAATGGATCAGTAGTAATTCTTGCAGCTTTAATTTCTGCCATTGCTTGGAATTTAATTACGTGGTATTTCGGAATACCAAGCTCATCTTCTCACGCAATAATAGGAAGTATTGCTGGTGCAGCAATAGCAGCATCAGGAATTGGAGCCATTAAACTAGGTGGATTTACGAAAATTATTGAGGCATTAATCTTATCACCAATTTTAGCATTTGCCTTAGGTTATTTAATTTATAGTATTTTTAAGGTCATTTTTAAGAATAATAATCTTCCTAAAACAAATAGACGCTTTAGACATTTACAAATCGCTACGGCTGCCTTACAGTCATACACACATGGAACAAATGATGCACAAAAAACGATGGGTATTATCACGATGGCCTTAATCGCAAATGGATATTTAGAAACATCAGACATTCCATTATGGGTTCAAGTGTCCTGTGCACTAGCCATGGGGTTAGGGACATCAGTAGGTGGCTGGAGAATTATTAAAACTGTAGGCGGTAAAATTATGAAAATCCGTCCTGTAAATGGTGTAGCGGCAGATATGACAGGAGCGAGTATTATTTTTGGTGCGACATTTATCGGCTTACCTGTTAGTACAACACATGTAATTTCGTCTTCTATACTAGGTGTAGGTGCTGCCCATCGATTAAAAGGTGTGAAGTGGGATACAGCTCAGCGAATGCTTATCACATGGGTGATTACTTTGCCGATTTCAGCAAGCATTGCGGCGATTACATATTTAGTCCTTCACTTGTTTATGTGATGTTAGGAATGTTTGAACATTCAGGAATAGAAAATTAAGATAGCGTTTTTTGTGAAATAATTATCAAATGTAGTCATTTGTATTATTTGAATAGAATATACTAAAAAGTTAGGTCATAAAGGATGTACGGGTACATCTTTTGTGGCCTAATTTTTTTATGAATAAATCGGGTAATTTGATTCTTTTCAAGAAGAACGATGATTTCATTAAGTTTTTTATTAATCAATTATGTTTAATACTTCGCAAAATCCTAACTAGAGATAACATCGTTTGCGAATCCATATAATACGAAATTTAATTCAGGGATAAGCTATAAAAATCATATTTTTCTCCGTTGATAAATAGATTGAATTATAATGAACTTTTTTGATAAAGGTGGTGTAAGTATTGTATGAATAATCAACCTATGCAGTTTACTACTGTGAAATCATACGTACCGTATCATAGCGTGTATGATCCTTGTCCACCCATTGGTAAAAAATATTACTCGACTCCACCCAATTTATATATTGGATTCCAACCTCCGAATTTAGAACAATTTTCACCGAAGGAGGCATTAAGAAAAGGTACATTATGGCCGATTTTTTATGATCCATACAAAAATCCATATAAAAAGTAGGTGGGAAATACAATGAATAATCCACTTCCAGAAGAATATTATCAAATATTAGAGGACTTACAGGCAACTGATTTTGTGCTAGTTGAGTTGACGTTATATTTAGACACTCATCCAACCGATCAACAGGCTATTGCCCAGTTTAATGAATTCGCTAAGAAAAGGCATCAAATTCGATATGAATTTGAATCCCGTTTTGGTCCGTTACAGCAATATGGAAATAGTTATTCCGATGCTAAATGGAGCTGGCATAGTTCGCCATGGCCATGGCAAGTATAGGAAGGAGACAGCTATGTGGATTTACGAGAAAAAATTACAATATCCTGTAAAAGTAAGTACATGTAATCCAACCTTAGCAAGATATTTAGTTGAACAATATGGTGGAGCTGATGGAGAATTAGCGGCTGCTTTACGTTACTTGAATCAAAGATACACGATACCTGATAAAGTAATAGGTCTGTTAACCGATATTGGCACAGAAGAGTTTGCTCATCTTGAAATGATAGCGACAATGATCTATAAGCTTACAAAAGACGCAACTCCAACACAACTTAAGGAAGCAGGGCTAGGAGAACATTTTGCTAATCATGATTCTGCACTTTTCTATACAAATGCCTCGGGTGTTCCATTTACAACAAGTTATATTGCTGCAAAAGGAGACCCAATAGCTGATTTATATGAGGATATAGCTGCTGAGGAAAAAGCAAGAGCAACATATCAATGGATTATTGATATGTCAGATGATAAAGACTTAAATGACTCTTTAGCTTATTTAAGAGAACGTGAGATTGTCCATTCACAACGCTTTAGAGAAGCAGTAGAAATTATTAAAGAAGATCAATCTAGGAAAAAGTTTTTTTAATAATTGAATTCTAGATAGAAAAGGGGTCAACTAAATGTTTGACTTCTTTTATTTTGTGCGATTAAAATCCATCTAGTACATCATTCCTCCTCCAAAAGTATTTAATTCATATTTGCTCTAACTTTCATGGTATAGATGATGGTATGATTAAAAGAATGGAAATAAGAGGAAAAGTGAGGGAGTGAAAATTGATGAAGAAGGAAATGAAAATACCGCATAGGATACTTTTAAAACGATTGGCACTCGTATTTGCGGTGCTATTATTAGTGATGGCTACACTTGCAATTGTGGTTTTTTTTGGTTTGTTAGTTCTAGATGCTATCACTCCTAATGATATAAATTATGATTGAGGAGAAAAGTGGACGATTGTAATGGACTTTTACATAGCTAAAATAATTAGTTTTATATAACATTTTTGCTGAGAACTAGAAACATAGTTAGGAAGAGAGAAAAGAAGCTCAAATTTATACTTGAGCTTCTTTTCTCTCTTCATTTTTGTTACCAATAATGCCTGCCCAAAAGCAATAACGTATCCATAATGTAGCTAGAACAATCAATATGATTAATTTTGCTTTAATTGGTAGGAATAACAAAGTCATAATTGTTAGAACGATAAATACGGACATTACAATTAAGTTTTTTTGTTTCTTATTCATATGTACATCCTTTCTTAAGAGGAGTCTCTACTAAGTTATATATTATCACATTATTATATTATTATAATATATTTTGATAAAACTGAAATTTTAATTCCAATCATTTGATAGTGTTCTTGGATAGAAAAGGTTTTAAGGTTAATATTTTAATACACCTAAGGCATCTGCTGTTTTCTGTGCAAACGACAGGGGAGGTTCAACTGATTGAAAATGAACATAAAGGATTGTCGGATTCGTGAATAACCAATGATTATGAACAGCACTTATAATGAGATTGTTTTTCGCAAGTACTTTAACAAATTGAGGTAGTTCATCTTCAAGTACCACAACTTCCCCTAAATTTAAGGCATTACCTTGATTATCCAGAGATTCAAAGGATATTCCAGCGTGTAATTCAGAAGTACTTGGACGTCCTTGGATAGTAACATGTAGATTTCTTTTAAGTTCTATTGAACAGACCCCATGTTGAATTTCCTCTTTGCCATTCACAATTTGAGCGTATTGTTTACATAGTTGATTTATGTTTTGCATTGTAATCACTCCACTTTTTCTACATTTTATGGGGAAAAAACAAAACTAGAACGTGGACATAGGTGATGAATGTTTTGTGAGGTTAATGAGATAACAAGAAAATCTGAATTTATTCTTTACTGCTAAAAAACGTTCACTTTTTTAAGCTAAATCATTATTCATATTTATATGAAAGTAGTAACATAGTAAATGCTACAATTTATCTACACAAAAGGGGATACATCAGAGATGAAAAAGATAGTTTTGGGGCTTATATGTGTTTTAGTATTAATGGGATGTAGTAGTAAATCAAAACTTGTTAGTGAGGATAATAGCCCGAAAACAAATGAAGTAGATTATGATAAATTTTTACACGATTACCTATATAATAAATAGGCTACTTTGATGATTTTACAAATTCATAGTAACATGTAGAAAGATTATGGTTTGCTAGAAAGCATCTTTTTTTACATGCTATTTTGAAATAAGCTCAATCGGAGAGAAAAGTAATGAAATTCTTCGTAAAAAAGAAGCTTATGATTCATTTAATGAGCTTCTTTTTTATTATCATCTTCTAATTTTGCTTTCTTATCAATCACCTTTGACCAAATGGAATAGACGATCCAAAATATGATAACGATAATAAAACCATATGCTTTTTTCGTATCTGGAAGTAAAAGCATAGTGATAATTGTTAAAAATAGAAAAATTGGCATCAAAATCCAATATAATTTTCTCTTCGTCATATGTAGTTTCCTTTCAAAATAAGTTGTTGGATTCTTCTGATTATTATTATTATAATGAAATCTTAATAAAATAGATATTAGATATATCTTATTAACATAATCCTGATCTCTATGCTTATGGAAAAGCAGTACATATCCGGTGTCATAATTATTAATGCTTTTTATTTAAAAACCTGAAATTGTTAAATATTCCCACGGGTGTTATGATTCAAGAAAATAGATGAGGGAGTGTAGTAAATGATCAGTAAAGTTGGTCAAATAATGTTGTATGTTAGTAACCAAGATGAAGCAGTAAAGTTTTGGACAGAAAGAGTAGGATTTAGCATAATTTCTGAAGAAGATAATGGTCAGGGAATGAGATGGATTGAGATTGCTCCATCAAAAAATGCTGAAACAAGTATTATTCTACACAATAAGGAGTTTGTTGCTAAAATGTCTCCTGAATTAAATCTTGGAACACCCTCTTTAATGTTTTTCTGTGAAAACCTAGATCAACTGTATAGCGACTTATCAAATAAAAATATCACTGTTGGAGAAATAGTAAGTATGCCTTCTGGTAGAGTATTTAACTTTGCAGATAACGAAGAAAATTATTTTGCAGTTATCGAAAGAAAGTGAACGATGATTAAGTGAAACAAGAATCGAATTAATCCAATTATTTTTTCATGTGGCGTGGTTTAATATCTTTTCCTTCATAGGATTACCTGCTGTCGTACACATGTTTACTTGTTCTATTTTAGTTTTTTCAAAGTAAAATGATAATCTAGTTAAATCATAAATTATGATCAAATATCTTATTGATAGCAATAAGTAAACATACAAGTTTAACCGAGTAATTTTTTGACAGCAATTCAGATTTAACTCTGAAAGCGAAAAGAGAGAATGTTTTGTATTTAAACCTATAAGGAGATATTAATGGAAATAAGACTTTTACATTCATTAGATACGGAAGAATATCAGAATGTTAGGCTAGAGGCTTTGCAAAACAACCCAGAGTCATTTGCAGCAAGCTATGAAGAAGAAATAGAACATTCTTTAGAATATTATAAGTTCAGATTGAACGAATCTTGTACTTTGGGTGCATTTGATAATAACAAACTAATCGGTGTAGTTTCTTTAGTTAAGGAGTCTAAGCTTAAATTAAAGCATAAAGCTTCTATTTTTGCTGTATATGTTTCTCCTGAAAAACGCGGTTTGAAAATTGGAAAACGACTGATGATTGAGGCCATTAAGAAGGCAAAAGATATGGAAGGAATTGAACAGATTAATTTAAGTGTAGCGGTAAGTAATGAATCGGCAAAGAAATTGTACACTTCTTTAGGTTTTGAAGTGTTTGGTAGAGAGAAAAGAGCATTGAAAATAAATCATATCTATTTTGATGAAGAGTATATGGTTTTGTTTCTTTAAAATAGAATGCTATCGAGATAGCTAGCTTAGATATTTAAAGTGAAGAAAAAAGACTGTTATAGCAGTCTTTTTTCATTTATCAACCCATCTCAAAATTATGTATGGCAGGTAGTACTCATGTCTAAATTACATACGTGTAATGAATATACAATCTTACTATATAGAGAACTAAAATTATAGCATTTAAGAGTATGCATATCACTTTTATGAAAATATTTTTTATACGAAGTGCGTAGGTAATTCCGATTAGCGGTCCAAATACAGTAAACATTCCAACCAATGTTGAAAAGATAGGAAATGTCATTGGTAAAGGATCTTCCGCTATTCTTAATACCTCGCTTGTTAAATATAGTGTCGTACAACTAATAATTATACAAGTAAGGGAGGATAGGAGAGAATTTATTGTTTTCATTGATATAAAACCTTCTCTTAGTATGTAATGTATTCAAAGAAAATTATGAAAGTAAAATGATGTGATTTTTTATTAATTTAGAGAATTATATCTAATGAAATTGATGGATGTATTATAAAAAATTTAAAAAGTGGTGAACAAAATCATTCATAAATTGATGGGTAAAAAATGGATAAGACATCGTCTGTGAAAATTAAA
>NZ_CAPG01000033.1:0-69587 GCF_000321185.1 Bacillus sp. AP8 | reverse complement strand
GCCTCTTTTTTAATTTTGTTGTTGATATAGTTTTGCTAGAAGATTTTTTACTTCATTGTAGGTTAATCCTGAGTTGGCATTCTGTCTTTTTACTTCCTCTATATTTGTTCCCACAATCGTCACTTTCGTTTGATTTTTCATAAGTCACCTATAAATTATTATTTTGTTGAGCGATCTCTTTTGAGGCATTGTATAAATTTGCTGCTTCTTGAACACGTAACTCATTAATTGAATGACCAGCGGTTCGTTTATTTAATGCTGAAATGGATTTAGACTTTAATGATTGTTCTTTCAATTACATCACCTCTTAATCATTAGAGTGTTACAAGCTACTAGAAGTAAACAATGTAAATAATGTTATCTGCAAATAGTTTCTCAAAGGGTAAATTTTATTTCGGATTATTCTGATAAAAGAAAGATCTCATGTAACATAGCATTATGATAAAAAAGGAAGGCATATTAAATGTTTAAATGAAGAAGTTATTAATAAAAAAGCAAGTGAATAGAGGATATAGATGAAGAAAAATTTGCAAAAGGTAAGTAAAATGTGTTTGTTGAGCATAGCATCGATACCACTAATAATGACACTCGGAAATAGTATGCTTATTCCCGTATTACCAATTTTGGAGAAGAAGTTACATATTACTTCTTTTCAATCAAGTCTATTTATTACAAGTTATTCATTGGCGTCTATCTTACTTATCCCAATCGCTGGTCTTCTTTCAGACAAATATGGCAGGAAAAAGATTATTTTACCGTGTTTAATAATTGTCATTATTGGAGGGTTAATATCTGGTGTAGCAGCCTGGAAGATGAATCAATCGTATTGGACGATCATAATAGGAAGGCTATTACAAGGAGTTGGAGCAGCGGGTGCTGCACCAATCGTTTTACCTTTAGTAGGTGATTTATATCCGCGAGATGAGGATGCTAGTGGAGCTCTTGGGATTATCGAGACATCCAATACATTTGGAAAAGTATTAAGCCCTATTTTAGGGGCTGTTTTTGCTGCGATTATATGGTTTTTACCGTTTTACTTCATTTCATTACTTAGTTTGATTTCATTTCTATTAGTCCTTTTTTTTGTAAAACCGTCAAGAAAGCCAAAAAATATGAAGCTGAAAGCCTTTGTGAAAAATGCCAGATCTATTTTTAAAATAGAAGGGAACTGGTTATTCTCCCTATTTTTAGTAGGTGGTTTTGCAATGTTTATCCTTTTTGCTCTACAAGTATTTCTATCTAATCAATTAGAAACAGTGTATCATCTTCATAATATTAAGAAAGGTTTAGTTTTAGCGATTCCATTGATATTTCTGTGTGTTGCTTCTTTAGTAGGAGGACATTTAATTAAAGGAAATAAGCAAAGAATGAAAAAGATGATTCTAATGGGATTAGTCCTTCAAGCTATCTCACTCCTGTTTTTTAGAGAGGATTATTCTATTTTCATTTTATTATTTTTGTCTTCTGTTATTGCTGTGGCAATCGGGTTTCTCCTACCTACGTTAGATGCTTTAATTACAGAAAATATTCAAAAGGAACAAAGAGGAGTTATTACCTCGTTTTATAGTTCGGCAAGGTTTATTGGTGTGGCAATTGGCCCACCTATAATGTCCATGTTTTTAACAAAAGCATTGCTAATTCCAGCGATCTTTCTTGCTACTTTTAGTTTTATGTTAGTAATCCTTGTAGCTAAAAACATTCAAGTGGATGAAGAGTGTTAAGTAAATGAGTGATAAAAGAATAAAGATCCATTCGATGGAAGTTATTCCAAATATGTTTTTGGAATACGAATCCGTTGGAGGGTCTTTTTGACATGCAATGAAGTTAAATGAATATGACTAATACACTTATAGAGTTATTCTTCTGTATTAACACACAAACTGTTTTATGACAAACTTACGAATTGAAATCTGTATTTCTTTTTTTGATAATGAAAACCCTGTATTCATCATGGTTTTAAACGGTATTAATGTAAAAACTTTCAAAAAATAGAAAAAATTTTATAAAAAGTAGTGACAAAAGGAATTAATATGTTATACAATACAAGAGAAATAAAAATAACTGTATTATAACAATGTTGAAGCAGGTTTATTTTGTTTAAATAAGTTTACAAGATGAATGAATCAAGGTTTTACATATTTCAAAAACGAAACCTAGAAGTGTTTTTGAAATTTTCAAAATATAAAGATAATATTTGGAGGGGAATTCAAATGAGAGAAGAAAGAATTCAAGCATTAGAACAAAGTTGGCAAAATGAAGAGAGATGGAAAGGGATTACTAGACCATATAGTGCTGAAGAAGTTATTCGTTTAAGAGGTTCACTGGATATTGAGCATACACTTGCACGTAGAGGTTCTGAAAAACTTTGGAATCTAATTAATACAGAAGATTTTGTAAATGCTCTTGGTGCTTTAACAGGAAATCAAGCAATGCAACAAGTAAAGGCCGGATTAAAAGCGATTTATTTAAGCGGATGGCAAGTAGCTGCTGATGCAAACCTTTCAGGTCATATGTATCCAGACCAAAGTTTATATCCAGCTAACTCTGTACCACAAGTTGTAAAACGTATTAATCAAGCTTTACAACGTGCTGATCAAATTCACTTCATGGAAGGAAATGAGGAAATCGATTGGTTTGCACCAATTGTGGCAGATGCTGAAGCTGGCTTTGGTGGACAATTGAATGTATTTGAATTAATGAAAGGCATGATCGAAGCTGGAGCATCAGGCGTGCACTTCGAAGATCAACTTTCCTCAGAGAAAAAATGTGGTCACTTAGGTGGTAAAGTATTACTTCCAACACAAACAGCTGTTAAAAATTTAATTTCAGCTCGTTTAGCTGCTGATGTTATGAGTGTTCCAACAGTCTTAATTGCTCGTACTGATGCGGATGCAGCAGATTTAATCACTAGCGATGTTGATCCTGCTGATGCACCATTTATCACTGGCGAACGTACTCCAGAAGGATTCTACCGTACTAAGGCTGGTTTAGATCAAGCAATCGCTCGTGGTCTTGCTTATGCACCATATGCTGACTTAATCTGGTGCGAAACTTCTGTACCAAGTCTTGAAGATGCAAAACGTTTTGCAGATGCAATCCATGCGAAGTTCCCTGGTAAACTATTAGCTTATAATTGCTCACCATCATTTAACTGGAAAGCTAAATTAGATGATGAAACAATTGCAAATTACCAAAGAGAGCTAGGGAAAATGGGTTATAAATTCCAATTTGTTACATTAGCTGGTTTCCATTCATTAAATCATGGAATGTTCGAATTAGCTCGTAAATACAAAGATCAAGGTATGGCTGCATATTCAGAACTACAACAAGCTGAGTTTGCTAGTGAAGTAAATGGCTATACTGCAACAAGACATCAACGTGAAGTAGGTACTGGCTATTTTGATGAAGTAGCTACAATCGTATCAGGTGGCACATCTTCAACTACAGCTTTAAAAGGTTCTACGGAAGCAGAACAATTCCAAACTGTAAAGTAATTAGAAAAGCGCAAGCGCCCGATTAGCTCCGTATGGACTGGAGCCCACCGACTGAGATAAAGGAAACACGAAGAGCCGGTAGGCGATTCGATGTTGACTTATCGTAGGGAGGTTGGCGAAGTACACTAGGAGCTGGATGCTGGAGCTAGCCAGCAAACTTGATCCAAAATTATATACATTCTTATCTTTTTAGAAAAAATAGAAATATGTCTCTCTACATTGTAAATGTAGAGAGACACAATTTAAATATAGGAGGAAATATAAATGAAAAATCAACCAAAAACGGAATATTATAAAATTTCTACAGAAAAAAGTTGTCCAGAGTGTGGTGCGACTATTCATATTAGCCAGGAATGCTATTTAATGGAATGCGATCGTTGTTTATCTAAGAAGCAAGAATGTTAAGGCGGGGCCAAAGACCTCGTCTTTTTTTTGTTTAAATAAATGATCGTACCTGTTTCTGAAAATTCATTTAATATATGTTTAGATTTTAGTAGTTTGGAGAAATAATAGTTATGTCAAAATAATTTAATTGTTTTATTTTAATGAGATTATGTGTTTGAAAGTATTGGATTGTTTTAGTTAGACCTTTGGTTGATGTTGCAAACATTCACTATTCTTATCTTTATAAGGCTTAAAAAGGAGATGGTTTTAATGTCTCATCATAACAGTAAAGAAGAAAAATCAACAGCAAATTTAATAAATATGAGCGAGATTGTAGAGCTACAATCGAAAGCTGTTTTTGATTATATGAATGTGACGGAAAATGGTTTAACGAAGAAGGAAGCGGAAGCTCGCTTACTTGTTTATGGAAGAAATAGTATAAAGAGTAAAAAATTATTTCATCCAGTAAGAATGCTACTTATGAAATTTGTAAACGTATTGGCGATTATGTTGTGGGTTGCAAGTATTTTAGCATTTATTTCAGGAACACCTTTATTGAGTTATGTTATTTGGAGCATTATTTTTATTAATGCTGTTTTTTCTTTTGTACAAGAAAGAAAAGCAGATCAAGCATTGCAGGCACTTTCACAAATGATTCCTAACAATGTGAAAGTATGTAGGGATGGTGAAGTAATAGTTAAGACTGCAGATGAGCTAGTTCCAGGTGATGTTATTCATTTAATGGCAGGAGATAAAGTTCCTGCAGATATTCGCGTTGTTTTTTCTCATAATTTATTTGTTGATAATTCGATGTTAACTGGTGAATCGGTTCCGGTAAATCGTGATGAAGTGTGTGAGGATTTGCAAGGTGACATTATCAATAGTCGTAATTTATTGTTTGCAGGTACATCTATTACAGGTGGCGATGCAAAAGGGGTCGTTTTAGCCACTGGAAAGAACACACAATTAGGTAATATTACACAAACAACTGCAACAATTACGAAAGGAAAAAGTTCATTAGAAATTCAAATTCAAAGAATAACAAAAGTGTTATCTATCATTGCTGGTGTAATCGGTATTTTAGCTTTTAGTATTTCTTTATTTGTAAGTAATTTTACTGTAAATGCAGCTTTAATCTTTGCAATAGGTATTATTGTGGCAAATATTCCAGAAGGTTTAATGCCAACAGTAAGTTTATCTTTGGCACTCAGTGTGCAACGAATGGCTAAAAAAAATGCGTTAGTAAGAAAACAATCAGCTGTAGAAACATTAAGTAGCACAACAGTCATTTGCACAGATAAAACAGGGACACTTACACAGAATAAGATGTTTGCTAAGAGAATATGGACAGCAGATGGAATCATTGAAATAGATGGGGACGGCTACGGTAAAGCAGGGAAGTTAACAGGTATTAACAATCAAAATCGAGAAACAATAGAACGATTGGTTGCAGCTACAGCGATTTGTTCCGATACTATTATTCGTACTAGTCATGAAGATGAAAGTAAGTGGAAAATAATTGGTAATCCCACCGAAGCGGCTATATTAATTGCTGGACAAAAGTTTGGTATGGATATAGATGAAGTGAAAAATCAATTTGAACGGACTAAAGTAGTCCCTTTTAGTTCTGATACGAAAACAATGACAGTTATGGCAAAAAACAAGAAAAGTCCATTTTTTAAACTAGATTATGTGATCAATTTCACTAAAGGAGATCCAGTAAAAGTCCTTAGCTATTGTCGTTATATTTTTAAAGAAGGAAAAAAATTGAAGTAACTACAAAAGAAAAAGAGCGTATACAGATAGTGAACAATCAGATGGCAAAAGAAGGATATCGTTTATTGGCTATAGCCTATTCTGAACAAGATCAAGAAAGTGAAGGATCAAATGATTTAATTTTCCTTGGTTTAGTTGTTATGTATGACCCACCAAAAGAAGGAGTTCGAGAAGCGGTTGAAGATTGTTATCGAGCAGGCATTAAGGTAACAATTGTAACGGGTGATTATAGCTTAACGGCTGCTGCAATTGCTAAGCAAATAGGCATCGTCAAGGATAAATATGTTGCCATTACTGGAGCAGAGGTAGAAAGCTTGTCTAAGCAACAATTAGCTAAAAAAATAGATACGGCACTGCCTGTTATATTTGCACGCACTACACCAAAGGACAAACTGAAAATAGTTGAAACGTATCAAAGTCTTGGGCATGTAGTTGCATCAACAGGTGATGGTATTAACGATGTTTTAGCTCTTCGTAGGGCTGACATTGGTATTTCGATGGGGAAAAATGGTTCGGATGCAGCGATTGAATCTTCTGATGTTGTATTATTAGATGATCATTTTGCAACGATTGTGGAAGCGGTCAAAGAGGGACGTGCCATTTATAGTAATATTCAAAAATTTATAACATACATCCTTGCTTCCAATATTCCTGAAGTATTACCTTTTTTATTGATGGGTATTTTCAATATACCGTTGGCTTTAACCGTATTACTTGTCTTAGCAGTTGATTTAGGAACTGATTTACTTCCAGCTATATCACTAGGTGAAGAAGAACCAGATGATGATATTCTTGATGGTCCGCCAAGAAGCCGGAATAGTAATATTTTAGATAGACATGTATTGCTTCGTTCTTATGCCTTTTTAGGTGTAATTGAAGCGATGATGTTGTTTGCAATGTTTTTCTTTACTTGGAACCATTTTGGATACACATTTGCAGAGGTTCGTTCATTAACGTTTTCAATTGTCGATGGTTCAGCTAGTGAGCATGTTAAGTATGTTTATCAATATGCGATTACGATGGCTTTTGGGTCGGTTATTGCTTGCCAAATTGGCAATGTCTTAGTTTGCCGTTCTCAACGTCAATGCTTCTATAAAGCATTAAAAAAGAAAAACCCTTTAATGCTATGGGGTATTGGAATAGAGATTGCATTATTTTTGGTTATTGCGTATGTTCCGTTTATGCAGACATTATTTGAAACAACAGGACCTAAACTTCATCATTTAGCTTTATTGTTAGTTTGTCCATTCGTTTTAATTTCGCTTGAAGAAACTCGAAAATGGTTTGTTAGAAGAAAACAACTTAAAGAAAGAATGGCTTGTTAATTAATTCTTGTCAAAATAAAGAAGTTCCAGAAATATAAATCTTTAGTTTTGGTGGAGAAAATCTAAATAACGAGCTAAATAACATTTTAATTTACAGGTTAATTAGCACAGCAAACGACGCGCAAATGGCTCAGAGTTTCTATATGGCTCTGAGCTTTACTTTTGTATGGGGCAATTCAATTAAGGCTCCAATATACAATTGTTTTATGGTTTCATTCTTTTGATGGATAAGAAACCAATGATGGCAACTATAATATGGGTCAGTAAAAAAGTATAAACATTAAAATATATACTATTTGTATACTGATTAAACCAACCAAAGCGATAAATTCTAGAGTCAGGATTAGAAGGTGTTCCTCCCAAAGCAATTATCAGTTCACTTGTATAACTTACGATTGGGAATATCAATAATACACAACATATGAATGAGATGGATAAAAAGAATATTCTTTTTATCCTGTTCATTGTATTGTATGATATTTCTTTTGACAGTTTATAAGTTAAGAAATAACTCGTGATAAAAAGAGGTGATAAAAGAAGTATAATCAACATACCGAGATTTCCATTGCCTGAAATGACATCAGGTTTAATCGTAAATGTATTTTCTATGAGATAGAAACCAAGAAATGAAAGCAGAATACTTATGACCCAAGAAATATATATATTTTTCAAAATACCACCTCTTTTAACTAAACGATCCTGCTCGTTAACGGTATAGGAACTGCTTATTTTAGTTCTTATTTTAACATAAATTACCTATTCGTTTTGTTGCTTTTTGGTTGTTTTCGCATACTTTTGTTGTCTATGAACAAGGATTGAATATAGGCTAAAATTGAATGGCGTTTCATGATGCTCGCTTTCCGCGGGCGTGCCGAGAAGTCTCATCTATCCCACTGCTTCCACAGAAGTCTCCGAGTATAATACCTTTGCGGTTTTATACTTGACTGTCAATTCTCCTGTTTCTCCACGTATCTAAACTTTTTACCGAAATATGGTACTTCTTTTTTGGCGACTTTCTGAGTGAATAAGTTTCCATTAATTATTACTTTCCCAAATTTGAGAAATACTACATACTATACTTCTACATAGATAGATCACCAGTTTTAAGGAGGATGCAAATTGTCTAAGAAGACGGTTGAAGATATTATTGAACAAGGGATTTATGGAGTTAAGGAAATAAACCCTGATGAAAGAAGAAAATTTCTTGGAACGTTACGTGAGCGAATTGTTATTGCTTTAACTGCACCTCAGGTACGTGAGAAAAATGTTCAGACAGAGCTAGATGAAGAAATGAGAAAGAATAAGCAGGCAAAGTTATACTTGAATGGAAATGTTGATTATTCGTATTTATCTAAATATATACAAAAAGCCAAATCGTATAATATTACTTTTACAATAGTGAATAATAAAGAACATAATAGTGAAATAGGTTTAGTCCTCGCATATGATTATGCCATCGATAAAGAAAATATTTTCTTGCAAAATGAAAGTAAAGGGAATAACTCTCCTATAAAACAACCTCAAAAAAGTGGATTTTCTTTTTTAAAAAAGATCTTTGCTAAAAAGTAATCTAATCAACTTGTATAGTAAGATATAATTTACCTTCTAGCTTGTTATATATTCTTTGTAATGAATTTGAAATATTAATAATGTGTAAATGATGAAAATGCGGGTATATATAGTTAAGCAAGCAAAGGAGGATGTTAATAATGAAAACGAAAAAAATGTTTAAAGTAGGAATCGGATTAGCAGGTGCTATTGGATTATCAACTATTTTAAAAGATAAAAAAAACGAGAACAACTTTTCAATTATTATCAAAACTCAAAAAATAAATGGGTAGCCGTATTAAATTCAAATAGTACGACTTCGCAAAGGGATTTAGTTGAAAAAGCTGGAAATCCAAATCCTTACGATACACAGGATAATAAGATGGTTGATGAAGGTGCGCTATATGGCGTCAAGTATTACAATAAAACCAAACAAACTAGTTAACATATGAAAAAGATCATAAGAAAAAGCCTTGTCAATTTTGATAAGGCTTTTTCTATTAGGATGTTTTCGCATACTTTGTTACTTATGAATAAGTTAGTGAATATAGGCTGCCCTGAATTCCGCTCTAGGTGTCTCACTTTTTACGCTCCGCTTGTCTTTTTAATATTCATTTTATTCACTCAACTTATTTTTATTAAAATGACAATTGTCATATCAATTCATGACATTACTTACTAAAGGTATGAGTGTTTTTTTCATACAATTACATTAGAAATGAGATCATAGATCAAAATAAAAAAGGAGAGATATAGATTGGGAAATGTTGTTTCTTTTCAAAATGTAAGCAAAATGTTTAAAAATCATCAAGCTGTTCGAGAGGCTTCATTTAAGATTTCTGAAGGAGAAACAGTGGCGATATTAGGTCCTAATGGTGCGGGGAAATCTACTACCATTTTAATGATGTTAGGTTTGTTAAGAGCAAGTAAAGGAAGGATTGAAGTGTTCCAACAACAATCTTTTGATCAAGCGGTAAAAAACCGCATCGGAGTTATGCTTCAAGAAGTGAGTGTGATAGATTCTTTAAAGGTGAAAGAAATTTTACAATTATTTCGTTCTTATTATTCTAATCCCTTATCACTTGAGCAGTTAATGCAATATACTGGCTTCGATAGTAGTGAAATAAACAAGTTCGCACATAAGCTATCTGGTGGTCAAAAGAGGAGATTAAGCTTTGCTTTAGCGTTAGCTGGTAATCCAGATATTTTATTTTTAGATGAACCTACAGTCGGTATGGATCTTTCATCTCGGAAAAATTTTTGGGAGACCATAAAGCAACTGAAGAAGAGTGGTAAGACCATTATTTTTACTACGCATTATTTGCAAGAAGCTGATGATGTTGCTGAACGTATTCTTTTATTCTCAAAAGGGCGCATTATTGCCGATGGGTCACCGACTTCTTTAAAAACAAGGCTTTCAAAAAAGTTGTTATCATTTGATAAGAACGACAACATTTCTTTAGAAATCTTAAAAAAGAGTGTTGTTATTACAGAATTATATGAAAGTAATAATCGTATATATATTGTTGCAGAAGACTTAGATTTGGTATTAAAACAATTGTTTGAGATGAACCTACCTTTGAAAAACATTAGAATTGAACAAGGAAGGTTAGAGGAAGCATTTGAAAATTTAACGATGGAAGGGGAGGGAAAAGAATATGCATAGTTTATGGATGCAATGTAAATTTGAAACAATAAGAATTCTACGAAATCCTTATTATGTTTTTTGGTCATTATTCATTCCAATCCTATTCTATTTTCTTTTCACTAAAGTGTTCACCTTTGAAAATCCAAATATCACTAATTATAAAGCGCATTTATTAATGTCTATGACAACTTTTAGCGTTATGGGTTCTGGAATCATGACATTGGGCATTCGTTTAGTAGAAGAAAGAAGTAAAGGATGGCTCCTTTTTATGCAAACGACACCTTTATCTCCCAAAGTCTACTTTTTTTCCAAAATGTTTAGTCAGTCCATCATTCATATCATTTCAGTAGTAGTCATATTTTTTGTAGGTGGAGTGGTTAATTCCGTAGCTCTTTCTTTTAGTGAATGGTTGTTTGCCGGAATCTGGATTATTATAGGCTCACTACCTTTTTTAGCTATTGGAACATTAATAGGAACCATTAAACGTGTGGATACTGCAACAGGGATAAGTAATGTTCTATACATGGCTCTAGCTATGACAGGTGGTATGTGGATGCCAATCGAAATAATGCCATCGTATATACAAAAAGTTTCTGTTTGGCTCCCAGCCTTTAATCTCGGTAATGGTGCTTGGGCAATAGTTAGTGGAAGCGCTCCAGAATTTAAAAATGTGTTGATACTAATAGGATATTTATTCCTTTTTATGTTACTATCTAGCTATATTAGGAGAAAACAAAACGCGGTGGTGTGACTATGTGAGATTTTTATTCAGAAAATTCGAATTATTCCCAAAAAGATATGGATTTTTACCGTATATATTTCTTGTCTATATTTTCTTTCCTTTGTATTATATATCGTTTGAACATGGCTTGAAACTTATTATGGGATATTTTTTAATCCTCATTTTTCTTCTTTCTTATCGTCAACTATATTTTGTTACAGGATCTAGAATTTATGACGTTTGGTTGTTTGTGCAAATTACTCTGATATTTATACTCTCAGTCTTTTATAATAGCTATCATATTTTTTTAGGATTCTTTCCAGGAAATTTTATTAGCTGGTATAAAGATTGGAAAAGAGTTGCGCTGGGCATCGCTTATTTGGCTTTTAGTATTATTTGCCCAGTATTCATCCGTTACGATGCTTTCCAAGATGATCTCTTATTTTTAGTACCGTTCATCATTATCATGTTAATTTCTCCATTAGGATTTCGATCAATGAATAGTAAGATGGAATTACAAAGACAACTTAAAGAAGCAAATGAACAAATTAACGAGTTAATAAAACGTGAGGAACGATTAAGAATTGCACGTGATTTACATGATACACTTGGCCATACATTATCCTTAATTACCTTAAAAAGTCAGCTAGTTGAAAAATTAATTCAAAAGGATAGTGAAAGAGCGAGGCTTGAAGTAAGAGAAATTGAAAAAACCTCAAGAGCAGCCTTATCTCAAGTACGAGAACTCATTTCAGATATGCGGATGATTTCTGTTCGAGAGGTATTGAATGAAGTTCAATCTATATTAAGTGCAGCTAATATTAGTTATCATTTTATAGGGGATACACATCTTCAACACGTGTCCCTACTAACGCAAAATATTTTGAGTATGTGTATAAAGGAATCAGTCACTAATATTGTGAAGCACAGCCATGCTACAAAGTGTTCCATACAAATGGAGCAGCTGATTGGTGAGGTCAAAATTATCGTTTCGGATAATGGTAAAGGCTTCAGCAATCCATTTGTAATGGGTAATGGCTTACTGGGGATGGAAGAACGTCTTCAAATGATTGATGGTACATGGTCTATTGGTAATAACAATGGAACAAGTGTTACTATTTCGATCCCAGTTATATTACAAGAGGGGAAGATAGTCTATGATAATCAAAATTGTAATAGCAGAGGATCAAAAAATGCTTCGAGGAGCACTTTCTTCTCTTCTTGATTTAGAGAATGATTTACAAGTTGTTGGCCAAGCAGCCAATGGAATCCAAGCGATTAAGTTAATAGAACAGTTACATCCTGATATTTGTTTAGTAGATATTGAAATGCCAATTATGAATGGACTAGAAGTTGCCGAAGAATTAAAAAGAATAGGTTCGGCGTGTAAAGTAATCATTCTGACAACTTTTGCTCGTCCTGGATATTTTGAACGTGCTGTAAAGGCAGATGTTTATGGATATCTATTAAAGGATGGTTCTAGTGATGAGCTAGCAGAATATATTCGCCAGGCTGTAGAAGGGAAAAGACAGTATGCATCTGAATTAATAATTGGATCAATGAAGAAGGATAATCCATTAACAGAAAGAGAACAAGAAATATTGCTGATGGTTTCAAAAGGCAAAACAACGAAGGAAATATCTCTGATATTGTATTTATCGAATGGAACAGTAAGAAATTATATTTCAGAAATAATCAGTAAGCTTGGTGCGAAAAATCGTATTGAAGCCATTTCAATTGCAGAAGAAAAAGGTTGGATATAATATTTTACTATAAGTATATAGAAAAAAGGGCCATGCTCCTTCAATTAAAAGTTAGAGGATAAATGAAAACATCCAACAAGTAAAGATTCACTTTATCATATCTTAATAATTATGGTAAAATGACAATGTTGAAAAATGAAACTACGATATGTTACAGATTTAAGGAGAGAATATCATAATGGAAAAAGTTCTTGTTTTTGGTCATAAAAATCCTGATACAGATACAATTTGCTCAGCAATTGCATATGCACAATTAAAGCAACAAATTGGAGTTCAAGCAGAAGCTGTAAGATTAGGTGATGTGAATGCGGAAACTCAATACGCACTTGATTATTTTAAGGTAGAAGCGCCAAGATTAATTGAAACAGCTGCAAATGAAACAAATGCAGTCATTTTAGTCGATCATAATGAGCGTCAACAAAGTGTGAGCGATATAGATCAAGTAAAAGTTTTGGAAGTAATTGACCATCACCGTATTGCAAACTTTGAAACAAGTGATCCTTTATATTATCGTGCTGAACCAGTTGGATGCACAGCTACGATTCTTTTGAAAATATATAAAGAAAAAGGAATCCAAGTATCAAAAGAAGCGGCAGGTTTAATGCTATCTGCCATTATTTCTGATTCTTTATTGTTTAAATCACCTACTTGTACAGATGAAGATGTTGCGGCAGCAAAAGAGCTTGCTGAAATTGCGGGAGTAGATGCTGAAGTATATGGTTTAGAAATGTTAAAAGCAGGAGCTAATTTATCAGATAAAACAAGTGCAGAACTGATTTCAATTGATTCTAAAGAATTTCCAATGGGTAATTACAAAGTAGAGGTTGCACAAGTAAATGCCATTGATGTGAATGAAGTATTGTCTAATCAAGAAGATTTAGAAAAAGCAATCCATGCTGTTATTGATGCTAAAAACTTAGATTTATTCTTACTTGCTGTTACAGATATATTAAATAGTAACAGTAAGGTTTTAGCTGTTGGAAAAGAAGCAGCAGCCGTTGAGGAAGCTTATAATGTTAAACTTGAAAATGGCACAGCTCTTTTAGAAGGTGTTGTTTCTCGTAAGAAACAAATTGTTCCAGTATTAACAGACATTTTTGTAGCTAAAAACTAAAAAAGCAGCTCAAGTAAATGAGGTCCATCAGACTGTAGACAAACACGAATAGATTCGAGTTTGTTTACAGTCTTTTTTCTTTTTGTAAGATAGAAAGATAAATACGACCGTTGATTTCCGCTCCGAGCGGACGCTATCCATGGGCTGGACCATAGCCACTTCATTAGCTGCTCTCAGTCCAGAATCTCGATTTTCTCTCTTTTACTACAAGTTGCCTTTTTGAAGCAGCTCAAGTAAATAGAAGCTGCTTTTTTATAGAACAACTGTTGTTTTTAAAAAAGCTTGGTGAATAAAATGAGCACAAAACGGTGGATAGGGGAGTGGGGTACAAGACTGTTGTAGAATCAAAATGTAACTGCAACTAATTTACACTTTTTGTTCCTAGTCATTACAGTAGGCAAAAATAACATATAGAAAAATACTCGACTCAAATCACTAAGATTACGTTCATTATTAGTATTACATTCTTTTTTTACATGAAATCCATCCACGATTATGATATTTTAAAAGTAAGGAAGATTTTTATGGATACAATGAACTAAAAGGTAGGCTGTTTTCAGAAAGAATTTTGTTTTTAAATAAATTTTTTGAATATGCAATCAGCATAAAAAAAGGTTGGTTGATTGGAGTGTACAATGTAAGACTTCCAGAACCAAATTCAACCTACATTCACTACTATATATTAAAAACAAAGTATGTGAATACGCCATAAGGAAAGACAACAGTATCTCTCAATGGAGTTGAACACGATGAAAATAACATGGAACGAAGAAGCGAAAAAAAGATTAGATGCATTGATTGATGGTAAAGAGGGCTATGTAAAGCTTATTTATGATAGTGAAGATTGTGGTTGTGGAGATGATGAAATTACAACACTATGGTACATAGGAGAACCAGAGGGAAATGAAGAATGGATAGAATCGAATATTGGTAAAATGCTTGTTGATCGTGATAAAACGGTCTATTTAGAAGATGAAATGGAGATCGCTTGGGTTAAAGATTACAATTGTTTTCGTTTAAAGAATTCAAATGGCATCATTAATCCTTTTATGAAATTCTACAATTGGATTAAGTAGGCAATCTCATTAAAACCTGTGACGTAGCCCAATAGTTTCATGATGATGTTGCATATACATAACATGAACTATGAAAATGGGAGGCATGAGAATGAATGCTCAGTTAGTGTCATATGATTCCTATTACCCAACAGGATTTTATGAAGATATGAGAATTCGTCCAGAGTTTGGAGGTAGACCAGGTTGGGAATGGGATCAGTCTAGGTGGGGATTTGGCGGCTTTGGCTTACCATTCCTAGGTGGTCTTGCTATAGGGACGTTATTGGCTGGTCCTCTTGGAGCGTACGGTGGATATCCTTACCCATATTCCTATCCGTATTATTATGGTACCCCATATGTTTATTAAACAGCTAGATTTATTCGCTTTATAAATAATAGGGAATTCTTATTAATATTTAGTTTGATTGAAGTGTACTAGGTGTATTACCACAGGCAACACTGTGCGCCGAGGATGCTCACAGCCTGTCTAAAGGAAAGTGAGTATCCTCGGCACATAGAATTCATGCTATATTCGAGCACATATTAAGAGTAGGTAGCAAAGTTTGCTTAAAAGTCTATTTTAAAGAAATATTTTGAGGCGTGAAATTTAGCATGTAAAAGCTGTTTTTCTAATTGTTATATTGATATAATAATAGCGGATAGATATTATTTTAAAACAATTTATTTGATTTTTTTATATTTATTCCTTGATACATAGCAAAGGTAGGAGTAAAATAACTTTTATCATATTTTTCTGATAATTAAAATATAATATTGTTTAGTAAGTAAAGGAGCTATAAATATGAGTGAGAAAAGTATTGAAATTATTTTAAGTAATAACAAAAAACAAAAACCAAAAGATGAAACATTGCAATTTGGTAAGGTATTTACAGATCATATGTTTGTAATGGATTATACTGAAGGTCAAGGATGGCATGACGCTAAAATTGTTCCTTATCAACCGCTAACATTAGATCCTGCATGTATGGTGTTCCATTATGGGCAAACAGTATTTGAAGGAATGAAGGCATATAGAACAAAAGAAGACAAAATAGTTCTTTTCAGACCTGAGAAAAACTTTGAACGTTTGAATTTATCGAATGAACGTTTATGTATTGCTCAATTAGATGTTGAACAAGCTATGAATGGATTAAAAAAATTAATCGAAATTGATAAAGATTGGGTTCCTCATTCTCAAGGGACATCACTATATATTCGTCCATTCATCATTGCAACTGAACCATTTTTAGGTGTAAATCCTTCAAGTAGATATAAATTTATAATCATTATGTCACCAGTTGGTGCATACTACAAAGAAGGAATTAACCCTGTAAAAATTGCTGTTGAAAATGATTATGTACGTGCAGTAAAAGGTGGTACAGGTACAGCTAAAACAGGTGGTAACTATTCTGCTAGCTTGAAAGCTCAAGAAATGGCAAGTGCGAATGGCTGTTCACAAGTTTTATGGCTTGATGGTGTTGAAAGAAAATACATTGAAGAAGTTGGAGCAATGAACGTATTCTTCAAAATTAATGGAGAAATTGTAACACCTATGCTTAACGGTAGTATCTTACACGGTATAACTCGTGCCTCTATTATTGAATTATTAAAACATTGGAATCTCCCAGTTAACGAACGTCGCGTTTCAATAGCTGAAATTTTTGAGGCTAGTGAAAAAGGACAGTTAGAAGAAGCTTGGGGAACTGGTACTGCGGCAGTTATTTCTCCAATTGGTGGGTTAGTTTGGGGAGATAAATCGATTGAAATCAATGACAACAAAACAGGCGAATTATCGCAAAAATTATATGATACATTAACAGGTATTCAAAACTGTGAAATCGAAGATCCATTTGGTTGGGTACAAGAAGTAGTTGTGAATGCTTCGGCAAATGCATAATGAATAAAAAGAAGCGATCTTATGTTTAGGTAAGATCGCTTCTTTATTTATTTGCACATTCAGTTGAAGCTAGTATAAAAAATAATTCAACATAAAGTGAAGGTGATGCCCCAAAATATGATGGAAAATCACTTTGGGGCATCACCTTTGTTTATTTATGAAATAGTTGATGTAGCTGAAGCTTGTTCTTTGAAATATCGTCAAGAGTATATTCATCTAATACTTTTAAAAAGGCAAACAATGCTTGATTTAATACACCTTTAAGAGTGCAAATGGACGTAATCGGGCATCCACTATGATCGCTAGAGAAACATTCTACAATATTGAAGTCCTCCTCGGTTTCTCTTACTAGTTTTCCGATATTAATATCTTCTGGTTTCATTGCTAATCGAATACCACCATTTCGACCTCTAATTGTTTCGATATAGCCTAGCTTACCAAGATTATAAATGATTTTCATCAGATGATTTTTAGATATATGATAGGCATCAGCAATATCTTGGATGGTACTTAATTCGTTATTATGGATATTTAAATACAGTAATACTCTTATAGAGTAGTCAGTATAACTTGTTAATTTCATGTCAAATATTCCTCACTAAAAAAAGCAATTATTTATTTTAATAGTAACATACGATTCGAAAATTGGACACATTTGATAATAAAGATGTATTTTAAATATTGCTTTTAGAAATATGGTTTCTTATAATAAAGATGTATTTAGAATACTTGTTTAGGGAAGAGGAGAAGTTATGCTATCACAAAAAACAATTGATATCGTGAAATCAACAGTACCAGTACTAGAAGTACACGGAAATGAAATTACTAAAGCGTTTTATAAAAACATGTTTGAAACACATCCACAATTACTTAACATTTTTAATCAAGCGAACCAACAAAAAGGTAGACAGCAAACAGCATTAGCAAATACAGTTTATGCAGCAGCGCAGTACATCGATCAATTGGAGGTACTACTTCCAGCTGTTAAACAAATTGCACATAAACATAGAAGTCTAGTAGTTAAACCGGAGCATTACCCGATTGTTGGGGAACATTTATTAAAGGCCATCAAGGAAGTTTTAGGTGATGCTGCTACTGATGAAATTATCGATGCTTGGGGTGAAGCATACGGTGTTATTGCAGATGTATTTATCTCTGTTGAACAAGAAATGTACGACCAAGCTGGAAGTGAGGCAGGTTGGGCAGAATATAAAACTTTTAATGTAGTTAAAAAAGTAAAAGAAAGTGATAATATTACATCATTTTATTTAAAAGCAGCTGATGGAACGAAAACGCCGAATTTTGCTCCAGGACAATACATTACAGTTCGTGTGAACATACCTGGTGAAGAGTACCTACTCAATAGACAATATAGTTTAACAAGTAAGCCAGGAGATGAATATTTCCGAATTTCAGTAAAAAGAGAACGGCTAGAAGGTTTACCTGATGGAAAAGTATCAAATTACTTGCATGATCACCTAAATGAAGGGGATACAATTGAAGTAACGGCACCTGCTGGTGACTTTACGATCGATGTGAATGATTCAAAACCAGTCTATTTTATTGCTGGAGGTGTTGGAATCACACCATTCATGAGCATGCTTCAAGCAACTGCAAGCTCAAATCCAGAGAGAAAGGTATCGGTCCTTCACGCAATGAAGAATCCTTCTCTACAACCGTTTGCAAATGAATTAATGGAAATGAAAAAGACTTTAGCGAATCTAGAAACATCTTATTTCTTTGATGAGGTAGATACAGAGAATACACCTACATTCTCTTACAAAATGGGTAGAATTCAATTACAAGATGTGAATGAATTAAATCAAGAAGGCGTTTTCTATGTGTGTGGTCCAGTACCATTTATGAAATCAATGGTAAATGAACTAACTCAACTTGGAATTGCAAGTGAGCAAATTCATTATGAATTCTTTGGACCTGCAATGAATATAGAACAATAAGATAAAAATGCTTCCTAAAAATTTTTGAAAGCAACTGATTATTGATAAAAGGTATGGAAAGGAAATCCTCTCCATACCTTTTGTCATTTTTACCAGAGAAAAAATACAATCTAAATTCCGCTTCTATTTCTTATAAATGTGAAACTTTACAAAATATACAAATTTCCTATAAATTAAAGATATTGAGATTTACATCTAGATATTATAGATATTAAACTAGGAGTGAAGTGCAATGGGGATTGAGTATAAAAAAATAAAAAAAAGAAAATTGTATGAAGAAGTATCTGAAGCACTTCATAATATGATAAAAAGTGGGGAATTGAAACCTGGAGATAAGTTAGACTCTGTACAACAGCTTGCAGAGAATTTTCAAGTTGGCAGGTCCGCTATTAGAGAAGCCTTAAGTGCCTTAAGAGCGATGGGCTTAGTAGAAATGAGGCAGGGGGAAGGAACTTATATTAAACAATTTGATGTTGACGATTTGGATTTTTCTATCTCGCCTGCTATTTTAATGAATCATAATGATGTCATTCATTTGCTTGAGGTTCGTAAGATTATTGAAATTGGAGTAGTCGGAGTAGCTGCCCGTAATAGAAGTGAAGTAGATATAGAATACTTACAATCTATATTAAATGAAATGAAAGAGGTTTTTGAGAAGGAAGAGGAGCAAGAGAGGTTAGATATTTTATTCCATTTAGGGATTGCTAGAGCGACTCGTAATCCAATGCTTTATAAGCTTATGGAGAATGTGTCGGCAATGATGGAAGTCAATATGAAAGAAACAAGGAAAATTTGGCTGTATTCGCAAGAAAGAAAGGTAGAACAAATCTATCAAGACCATTTAGCGATCTTAGATGCTATTGTCCAAAAGAATGACAAATTAGCAGAATTAACAATGTGGAATCATATTACTGTCGTTGAGAAAAACCTAGCCTTATATAATGAAAATAAAAAATGATCAAAACGCTGTATGTATGTAGTATTTTTAGATAATTTAGATTTATTCAAAAAAATAGTTAATTTAACATGTAATATAGCTTATAATTAGGTAAGGTCATCAGATGACCTTACCTAAAATCATATAGGGGGATAAAAAAATGAAAGTTAGTCTATTTGCCACTTGTTTAGTAGACATGTTCAATGCTAATGCTGGAAAGGCAACTGTAGAGCTATTGGAACGATTAGGCTGTGAAGTAGACTTTCCGGCAGCTCAAATTTGTTGTGGACAACCGGCTTATAATAGTGGTTATGTAAAAGAATCTAAAGAAGCTATGAAAAAAATGATACAGGCATTCGAACATGCTGAATATGTCGTCTCTCCCTCAGGCTCATGCGCTACGATGTTTAAAGAGTATCCTCATATTTTTCAGGATGATGTCAAATGGAAGAGTAAAGCAGAAGAACTGGCTAATAAAACATATGAGTTAACGCAGTTTATTGTAGATGTATTAAAAATAGAAGATGTAGGAGCACGTTTTGAAGGCAAAGTTACATATCATACATCCTGCCATATGACGAGATTATTGGGTGTTAAAGATGCACCAATCACGTTATTAAATAATGTGAAAGGCTTGGAATATACTTCATTACCAAATAAACAAAACTGTTGTGGTTTTGGTGGCACATTCTCAGTGAAAATGGGTCAAATTTCTGAACAAATGGTAGATGAAAAGGTTCAATGCATAGAAGAAACGGAATCAGAATATATCATTGGTGCTGATCCAGGATGCTTAATGAATATTGGTGGAAGAATTGAACGTAAAGGAAAACCAATAAAAGTTCTACATATTGCCGAAGTGCTTAATAGTCGATGAATAGTATAGAAAAAGAAAGAATATGGATAGGAGTTGAAGCAAAGTGGCAATGAGAATCGGTACGGACAATTTTGGAGATCGAATTGAAAAAGGATTGTCTAATACGTTTATGAGACAGGCAGTTTCAAGTGCGCAACAACGATTACATAGTTCGAGAAATACAGCCGTTGATGAATTAGGCAATTGGGAAGATTGGCGTAATCATGGTGAAGAAATAAGACAGCATGTTCTTGAAAATTTGGATTTCTATTTATATCAATTAACTGAAAATGTTTCAAATTTAGGTGGTCATGTATTCTTTGCAGAAACTGCTGAAGAAGCGAGCCAATATATTAAAGAAGTAGCAATTAAGAAAAACGCCAAAAAGATTGTTAAATCAAAATCGATGGTTACGGAAGAAATTAATTTAAATGATGTTTTAGAGGAAATAGGCTGTGATGTGGTAGAAACGGATTTAGGTGAGTATATCTTACAAATTGATGATCATGATCGACCTTCACATATCGTCGCACCTTCTTTACATAAAAATAAAGAGCAGGTAAGAGAAGTATTTGCTGAAAAAATCGGTTATACAAAATCATCGGATGCAAGTGAGCTGACTAATCATGTGCGTGAAGTGCTAAGACCTGATTTTTTGACGGCTGATATTGGAGTTACTGGATGTAATTTTGCTATCGCAGAAACTGGATCAGTAAGTCTAGTAACGAATGAGGGGAATGGTAGATTAGCTACAACTATACCGAAAACACAAATCACTGTAATGGGAATGGAACGAATCGTCCCTACATTTGAAGAGTTTGAAGTATTGGTTGGAATGTTAACAAGAAGTGCTGTCGGTCAAAAATTATCAAGTTACGTATCTATTACTACCGGTCCTAGAAAGCCTGGTGAAGTAGATGGTCCTGAAGAATTTCATTTAGTTATTGTTGATAACGGACGTTCGAAAATTTTAGGTACTGAATTCCAATCGGTTCTGCAATGTATTCGTTGTGCAGCATGCGTCAATGTATGTCCAGTATATCGTCATATAGGTGGCCATTCTTATGGATCTATCTATTCTGGACCAATTGGTGCCGTTCTCACTCCTTTACTTGGAGGATATGATGAATATAAGGAATTACCTTACGCATCTACTTTATGTGCAGCCTGTACAGATGCTTGTCCTGTTAAAATACCATTACATGAATTGTTACATAAGCATCGTCAAAATATCGTGGAGAGGGAAGGTAAAGCGCCTATTTCTGAGAAATTAGCTATGAAGGCTTTCGGGTTAGGTGCAGCATCTCCAATGCTTTATAAGATTGGTTCCAAAATTGCTCCATCTGCGATGAGTCCATTTACAGACAATGATAAAATATCCAATGGACCTGGGCCACTGAAAGCCTGGACAGAAATTCGTGATTTTCCTGCTCCAAATAAAGAAAGATTCCGTGATTGGTTTGCGAATCGTGAGAAAGGTGGTCAATCATAATGGCAGGTACCATTCAAAACCGTGAAAAATTTCTAAATAACATTGCTAGTAATCTTGGTAGAAAACCAAGATTGTCAGGAGTGGAGCGTCCATCATATAAATTTCAGCCTCAGCATGAAGTGTTGAAAGATAAAACGACTGATGAATTGTTAGAAATCATGAAGGAACATTGCACGAAAATTCATACTGATTATTATCAAACGAATTCAGAAAATTTAGTTCATACATTAAAGGCAGCGATTGATTACTTTGGTGGAGGTCCCATCACTATTACTAAAGACGAGCGCTTTGAAGAATTTGGTATTGCGGATTTGTTAAAAAAGGAGCTGCCAAATGAAGGTCATCCTCTTCATGAGTGGAATCCTGATGGGGATGTAGATAATATGGCATTAGCTGAAAAATCTAATGTTGGGATAACTTTTAGTGAATTAACTTTAGCTGAGTCAGCAACAGTATTATTGTTGAGTAGTAAAGAAAAGGGAAGAGCTGTCAGTTTATTACCGAAAACGTATATTGCCATTATTCCTAAGAGTACGATAGTTCCAAGAATAACGCAGGCCGCTAAATACCTCCGTGACTCAGTACAAAGAGGAGAGTTAGTTCCATCAAGTATAAATTTTGTATCGGGTCCTAGTTATTCTGCTGATATTGAGATGATTCTTGTTGTAGGTGTTCATGGACCTGTGAAGGCAGCCTATATTGTTGTAGAAGATAAATAAGTAAAGCACTACTTTCTTGGTAGTACCAATGAGTATCAAAATTATGTTGGTTTATAAACTAGATGGGTTAAGGAGCTAGAGTGAAGGGTTAACATAAAATGATGATTAAAAAACGAAGGATGTTTTCAAAAGTTTGATTAAAAAACCTGGATGAAAGCGTCTGTCTGTCTCGCAGTAAACGAGCATTCTGAAGCAAAATTCAACCTATATCTATATTGTTCATGTGTCATCAAAGTTTGCTAAAACAACAAATAGAAAAAAGAGTCCATTCAAAAAATTTGAATGGACTCTTTTTTTCTATTTATCCTAAGTATGCTTGGAGCATCCAGATATGTTTTTCTAGAGTTGCTTTAATGCCTAAGAAAAGATCTGCTGTTTCTTCATCTTTTGCTTCTTCTGCTACTTCCAATAATTGTTCAATATCTTTAGTTAAAGTAGTGAAGTCTTGAAGAATGATTTTTACCATATCATCAGCACTTTCGCCACCATTAGCTTCTTTGATAGTAGCAACTTCTAAAGTTTCTTTTAATGTTGCTACAGGTTGTCCACCAATTGTAAGTAAACGTTCTGCGATTTCATCAATGTATGTAGCTGTTTCTGTATAGAATTCTTCAAATTTAACATGTAAGGTAAAGAAGTTCGCTCCTTTAACATACCAATGATAATTGTGTAGTTTTGTGTACAAAACTGTCCAGTTTGTTAGTTGTTGATTCATTAATGGGTGTAATTTGCTCATATAAACTCCTCCTATAATTTGATAGTTGTGAATTATGTAACATAATAATATTACCATATTGTCGAGCAATCTAATATTATCTTGCATGTTTTCATTGGAAGTTATGTCTAAATTGTTAAAAAAGCATAATGATTCTTCTATGGTCTTAAAAAGAAAAGTAAAGATCTTTCAGAACCTAAATTATACGTTTGAGAAAATGATATTGTGGTATATCAATATCGTATAGCAATATTATTCGATAAGGAGCTGAATATTAATGGGAAGATTAGAGAATAAAGTAGCTATCATTACTGGTGCTGGTGGTGGACAAGGAAAAGATGAAGCCATTTTATTTGCTCAAGAAGGAGCAAAGGTTGTTGTTACTGATGTCCAAGCTGAAAAAGTACAAGATGTAGTTGAAGAAATAAAAGCAAACGGTGGCCATGCAATTGGTTTCTATCATGATGTTTCCTCTGAAGAAAATTGGAAATCAGTCGTAAAAGAAGCAGTTAGTCAATTTGGAAAAATAGATATCCTTGTTAATAATGCAGGTATTACGATAAATAAATCACTACATGAAACATCAGTAGCAGAATGGAATAAAGTAATGGATATTAATTTAACAGGTGCATTTCTCGGAATGAAATATGTCTTACCTATAATGATGGAAAATGAAAGTGGAAGCATCGTTAATATTTCTTCTATTGCAGGTTTAACAGGTGGAAGTGGTGCAAGTCCATACACTGCATCAAAAGGTGCATTGCGCTTATTAACAAAAGCTGTAGCCATTGACTATGCAAAACATAATATTCGCTGCAATTCCGTACATCCAGGGTATATTGAAACACCAATGACTAAAGATATGTTTACAAATGAACATATGATGAATTGGTTTAAAGCGAATACGCCATTGCCACGATTAGGTAAACCAAGAGATATAGCGAATGGTGTCCTATTCTTAGCTTCTGATGAATCATCTTTTATCACAGGAATAGAATTACCTATTGAAGGTGGCTATTCAGCTGTTTGATATGTAATGATGTTATGAGGTTATTGATTATGATCTGTGTTGAATATGGCTATCATCCGTTTTTAGTTCTACCAATTTTCTTCTGAATTAAAAAAGGATTTTATATAGCTTACTTCTTCCGTAGGAGACTCAGAGATTTATGATTTATATTTCTTGTTTTACACATCGACACAGTGATCCAAAATAAGTGATGATAAAAAAAGAAAGCCGAGTCATATGGTTTATATAATGATTCAGCTTTCTTTATTTTTATGGTCGTTTTCTAAAATAATGTTGTTTTCAAATCGAGACTCTTCCATGAGCAGTGGGAGATGTGAGATCTCCACAAAGTAATTTATGCCGAGCTCACTGCCTACCTTGTGGGGAAAAAAGTCTCCTATTAGCAGCTGAATTAAACTCAGCCAATATTCACTTGTTCAAAGGAACGAAGTATACGAAAACAGCCATTGTGATGTTGGTAGATCTTATTGTGTCTTTTGGTATTCTTTTTCTGTACCATCCGCAAATTTTATTTCTAGGTCAAACTTTTTAAAGTCTGATTTTAAGTTGAAGGATTTTAAAACTTCATCAATTACTTCATCAACCGATGTGTTTTGATCAAACTTAAATTGTTGAAAACGACTTTGCATTTCAGCAAAGGCTTCATCGCCTCTAATTTTACGATTATTTAACTCATCTTCGAGTTTTGCCTCCATACCATCAGATTCGTTTTCATATTCAACTTCAAATGATTTAAAGTTTGCATAATCAACATCTAAATCGAAAGAGGTAAAAGGGATATTTGTTTGATTTTGATTGGATTGATCTGTTGAATCATTCGTATCTGTTGTATCGGTTGCATCCGTTCCATTATTATTTTCAGCGGGTGCATTATTTGGTGGATTTGTTACTTTATCTTTGTCGTCATCATTGCCACAAGCGGCTAATAATAGTAGAGAGCTACATATTATTAATACTCTTAAAGTCTTCATGTAAAATTCCTCCGTATCTAAATGGTAATTAACATACGCTAAAATTATTTCCCATTTTTAACTTGTATAAACCTTTGCTAAATATTTAATTATATTTACGTAGTTTGTCACTTTTTTATAGTAAGTTTGATAATAATTGGCATTCTACACTTTTTTGGAAAGTAAAACGGAATGATCGAAAAAAGCCAAATAGTGAAGAAAGGTTCATATTAGATGAGGTAGAGTCTATATGTAGTGTATAGGTTTTTGGGAATGATTTAAGTATTTTTTAAAAAAGAGAAAAATAAATGAATAAAAATAGTGAACGATTTGCGCATGGGAATCGTATTATAGGTAGTTCAACAAAAAGGAGGCACATAATGAATGGAAATATTGATATAGAGGATGAAGAACATCTTATAGGTAGAGCACAATCTGGCGATGAAGAGGCATTTGTTGAACTTTTTCAAATTCATTATTCTTTTCTTTATAAGTACATTATCAAAATGACATTCGATCCGCTAATAGCTGAAGAAATATTGCAAGAAACCATGTTGAAATGTTACTTACACATTCAAAAATATGATGGTTCGAGTAAATTGACAAGCTGGATGATTACAATTGCAACAAGGATCTATATCGATTATTTGAGAAAAAAGAAAAGAGAGAGATGGTTATTTAAAAAGACGAAAGAAAATTATTCTGATGTTTTACGTTGGCAAATGCAGCACAATGGCTATGAATACGATGAATTGATGGAGATTATTCAGAAGTTGGATGCGAATCATCGGATTTCTTTATTATTAAAGCATTATTATGGATTTACCTATGAAGAGATAGCCGAAATGTTAGGGATAAAAGAGGGTACGGTTAAATCTAGAGTTCATAAAAGTATATTACTTGTAAGAAAGGAGTTGCAAGTGAATGAAAAATGAAGAAGAAAAATTAATAAAGCACGCATTCAAGAAAGTGGATGAGTTGTACGATGTTACCCCACCAAATCATGCGACACTTTCCGTTTTATTAAAGGACAAAAAAGAAGAATACAAAAAATCGCAAAAAAGAGAACTAATGGCATTTATGATTATCGCTTTTGGAATCATCCTTTTATTAACAACTTTATTAATGAAGGCAACGGTTATTTATTTTGTAATTCAAGTGTTAGGTATATGTCTTGCTCTAATATATACGTATTTCGAAAGAAAAAATCGCCATAAAGAGGATCAATGTGTATGAGTGTAAATGTTTTAGATTTACCATTTCCTATTCAGGTTATATTTTGGATTGTTTTAACGTCCGTATTATTGACTCAAAGCACAATCATTTTTCTTTCTGCAAAAAAAAGAGGAAAAAATGCATGGTTTTGGGGATTTATTGGCTTATTAAATATTCCATCAAGCGCGATTCTGTATTATTTTTGTGTTGTGTATCCAGATAAAAAAAGGGAGAGGGAATAGATGGATAAAACGTTGTTGTTACAAATACTAGTACCTATTATCATTCTACAACTTATATTAATGGTTACGGCTCTTGTTAGTCTTATTAAACAGGAAGAGACTAGAGGTCCTAAATGGTTATGGACAATCATTATTCTTTTCGTTAATTTAATAGGTCCTGTAGTCTACTTTATATTTGGTAGAAAGGATAGATAATATGAATATCATTGTGAAAAACATTACAAAAAGTTTTCAAAATAGAAAGGTTTTACAAGATGTAAGCTTTCAAATCAAAAAAGGAAGATGTGTTGCTTTAATTGGTCCTAATGGTGCTGGGAAAACAACTCTTTTGAAAATACTTGTCGGTTTATTAGACAGTGATCAAGGTGAGGTATCTTTTCATAGAACAAATAATTGGAAAAAAGAAATTGGCTTTCTTCCTCAAATCCCAAGTTTCTATAATTGGATGACTGCTAAAGAGTTTTTAATGTTTATGGGGAAAGTATCTCAAATAAACAAATCACAATTAAAAATAAAGGTGGAAGAGGTATTAGACTCTACAGGACTTACTGAAGCTAGCAATAGAAAAATTCAAGGTTTTTCTGGAGGAATGAAACAAAGACTTGGTCTTGCTCAAGCCTTGTTACATGAACCTTCATTACTCTTTCTAGATGAACCAGTATCTGCGCTTGATCCTGTTGGTAGACGAGATGTTATGAATATTTTGTCAGGATTAAAGGGGAAAACAACCATTGTTTATTCTACACATGTTTTACACGATGCAGAGGAAATTAGTGATGACGTCTTGTTTATGAAAGAAGGTTCCATTATTGCACAAGGAACATTAGATCAATTGCTCTCCCAAACCACAAAGACTTATACGTTAAAAATATCAAATGATTTTCCAAGTGATTTCAATACATGTAATTTTATTAAAAATGTCAATATGCTAGATGCTAAGACGGCTAATTTAACCCTACAGAATGAGAAAAGTAAGGAAGAGCTTCTACAATGGTGTCTGAATCATCATCTTGATATTATCCAATTTCAAAAAGAGAAGCTGACATTGGAGAGTGTGTTTATGGAGGTGGTAAAGAAATGAAGATATTTTCAGTGTTGTTACAAAAAGAATTAGTTGGAATATGGAGAAGTAAAAAGCTTATTTATGTACCTATTGTTTTTATGCTATACATGGTGATGCAACCAATTACTAATTATTATATGGAAGATATATTGAAAATGGGTGGAGGATTACCTGATGGAGCGATATTTTCTATGCCTGAATTAACAAGCGGAGAAGTGATGGGAGCTGTTTTGTCACAACTAAATACAATGGGTGTTTTACTTATTATCATAACAGTTATGGGAGCTATTAATGATGAAAGAAAAAACGGTTCATTAAGCTTATTGCTTGTTCGCCCAGTTTCTTTGTTCTCATTGATTGCTAGTAAACTAGTTTCTAACAGTTTATTATTGGTATTTTCGTTTATTTGTGGCTATTTATTGTCCTTATATTACACAATTATTTTATACGATGTTGTTTCATGGAATTTAGTATTAGCAAGTTTACTTCTCTATTGCTTATATATCATTTTTATTGTTTCGTGTGTAGTTTGTACAAGTGCATTATTAACTAGTAACGGAGCAATTGCTATTGTTAATGTTTTCGTTTTAGGAGTGCTATCTATTGGAAGCGGATGGTTTGTAGATGCCCTGAAGTATAGTCCGACACATTTAAGTAGCTATGCAGTTTCAATAGTTAGTGGTGAAAGGAATATCGAAGGCTTATGGGGGTGTGTAATAGTAACAATCATAGTCATGCTTTTATTACACTTTGTTTCAGCAATGGCTGTTAAAAAAATAAATAACTAAAATAAAAAGCCTGTAAAATGGCTTTTTATTTTAGGTGATATTGATTAAAAATTCTAAAAATTCAGTTGAATACCCATATTTCTTATGATAGAATAACTTTAATCTCAAATGAAGTTCAAACTTCATATATAAATAAAAAAAGTATAAAATTCATATTTGTAGAGAGGAAGGATGTTTATTGGATTTTCAGACGAAAGTAAAAGAGATATTCGCTACCCTTTCTACTGGTCAAAAGAAAGTGGCTAAATACTTATTGGATCATCCACATGAGTTTGCTATTCATTCGGCTCAAGAAATTGGCGAAGTTGTAGGAGTGAGTGAGACAACAATTATTCGTTTTTGCTATTCTTTACAACTAAAAGGGTTTAGTGAATTACAAAAAATAGTTCGAAATCAGATTTTTGTTGAAAAAAGTAGTTTAAATGAATATTATTCTTCTAAAAAGCAAGTGATGAATGAACCGAACTTTTTGGAAAGTGTTATGAAACAAGATATGACAAATATAAAAAAGACAATCGAAAACCTTTCGAAAGAGGATTTTTTACATGTAGTGAAAAGATTATCTGAAGCGGATTACATATTAATTTCTGGTTTACGCTCATCTTTTGCTGCTGCTCATTGGCTAGGATTTACATTAAGTATTGTCCGAGATGATATACATGTCTATCGACCTGATATAGATGATGTTTTTCTTCAATTGAATAAAATGTCTGAAAATTCTATCTTTATAGCGTTGTCTTTTCATCGGTATATGAAGGAAACGATAAAGCTTACAAAAATGGCAAAAGAAGCAGGAGCGTTTGTGATAGGAATTACAGACTCTGAGCTAGCACCAATAGCTGATTTTTCAGATGTCTTATTGCCGATATCTAAATCAAGAGTGTCTACTATTGATACTGCTCCGGTCTTATTTTCCTTATTAAATGCTTTGGTGGCTGGTGTTTCCCTTTATGATGAGAAAGCATTTAAAGAGCGCAAGGCGAAATATGATTCTTTTAATGAAGATGAATTTTTCTACAAATAATGAGGTGAATAATAATGGATATTACATCAGTCATACAACAATTAAAGCCAAGAATTTATGAGATATATCATCATTTACACGCTAATCCTGAAATAAGCTGGAAAGAAGTGAATACGACAGCTTTTATTTTAAATATTTTACAAGAAAATGATTGTAAAATTACAACATTTTCAGATTGTACAGGAGTTGTTGCCGAAATAGGAGAAGGAAACCATACAGTTGCTTTACGATCGGATATAGATGCCTTATGGCAGGAAGTTAATGGTGTCTATCAAGCCAATCATTCTTGTGGGCATGATGGTCATATGACGTTGGCACTTGGTGTTTTACTTGTGTTAAAGGAATTGAATTATAAACCTGATGGCAGATTGAAGTTTATTTTTCAACCTGCTGAAGAAAAAGGTACAGGGGCTTTGAAGATGCTTGAAAAACATGTGCTCGATGATGTTGATTATTTGTACGGAGTGCATCTTCGCCCCATTGAGGAAGTGAAGGATGGACAAGCTGCTCCCGCTATCGTACATGGTGCGGCTCAGTTTATAAAAGGTGAAATCATTGGAACGGATGCTCACGGCGCTCGTCCTCACCAAGGACAAAATGCAATTGAAATTGGCGCTTCATTCGTGACTATGTTGAATGCTATCCATTTAAATCCTTCTGTCCCATATTCAGTTAAAATGACACAGTTTTCTGCTGGTGGTGAGAGTAGCAATATTATTCCTGGAAAGGCGTCATTTAGCTTAGACTTACGTGCGCAAACGAACGATGTTATGAAACAATTAAACGAGCATGTGAAACGAATAGCAAATGCGTTAGAATTAGCAAATAATGTCGAGATCAAACTAGAAAAAGGAGCTAACGTGGCAGCTGCTATTGTAGATCAGGCTGCTCTGAATATTATGGCAGAAGCGATTGAGCAAACGTTAGGGAAAGAAAACCTAGTTCGACCAGTGATAACAACTGGTGGAGAGGATTTTCATTTTTATACATTGAAAAATTCACATGTAAAAGCAACCATGCTTGGTTTAGGATGTGGTTTAACTCCTGGGCTTCACCATCCAAACATGTCTTTTAATATAGAAGCTTTACTTTCAGGAATAGAAATTTTAACAAAGGCTATCATGCTAACATTTTCAAAACAGAAATAGAGAGGGACGATTTGGATGAGTGAAATCTTTACGATAAAGCCTTTAAAAACAATAGACGAATTAAAAGCAATGCAAAAACTAGAAATCGATACGTGGGGCATGGATTGTATACCAACTCATCAGACACTGACCGCTGTAAAAAATGGTGGAATTATTTTAGGTGGCTATTTAGGAAAGCAATTAATTGGCTTTCAGTATAGCTTCCCTGGCTTTCGAAACGGCGAAGCTTATCTTTGTTCTCATATGCTAGCCATTGACTCCGCTTATCGAGGAAAAGGATTAGGTGAACAATTAAAGATAGCTCAAAAAGAGGAAGCATTAAAAAAAGGATATAAGTTAGTATCATGGACATTTGATCCATTAGAAACGGCAAATGCAAAATTAAATGTCGGCAAATTAAATGCTATTTGTAACACTTATATTGAAAACTGCTATGGTGAAATGGAAGGAACGTTAACTTCTGGATTAGCAACAGATCGTTTCCAAGTAGAATGGTATATTACTAGTGATTATGTTAAAAATAAACAAGATTTCCTTTCGTATAAGCCGATTCATATAGCGACAGTTGCTAGCCATGATTCCAATTTTCCTATAATCGATTGGTTTGATGTTCATGTGTTAGACAATGTTGATAAAGATGAAGCGATATATGTGCCAATAACTACCCAATTTCAGCAAATGAAAAATGAACATTTAGATTTAGCTTCTGATTGGCGAATGAAAACTAGACAAATTTTTACTATTCTTTTTGAAAAAGACTTTGTTTTAGTAGACGTACAAAGAGAAAAAAATAGTTCCATACAGTATTATATTTTAGTCAGACAAGATATGGTTCAAATAGATCGATAAGGGAGAGAGAAGAAATGCGCATTAAGGAAGTAATATTAAGACAATTAAAAATGAAATTAATTGCACCATTTACTACTAGCTTTGGGACCTTCGTTGATAAAGATTTTATTTTAGTAGAAGTAAAAAATGAAGATGGACTTTCCGGCTGGGCAGAATCAGTAGCCTTTGCAGCGCCTTGGTATAATGAAGAAACGATAAAAACAAATTGGACAATGTTAGAAGACTTCTTAATCCCACTAATACTAGATAAAGAAATTGAACACCCGAATGAGGTCAATGAGTTATTTGCACATATACGTAAGAATAATATGGCGAAGTCAGCGATAGAAGGAGCAATTTGGGATTTATATGCTAAAGAGAATAACCAAACATTAAGTACTGCCTTAGGTGGAACAGCCAAAAAAATAGATGTTGGTATCTCAATAGGTATCCAAAAGACAGTTCCAGATTTATTGAAAAAAATAGAAGACGCTCTAGCAGTTGGTTACAAACGGATTAAGATGAAAATTCAACCTGGCTGGGATGTAGACGTAGTAAGAGCTGTTCGTGAAAAATTTCCAAACGTTCCAATAATGGCAGATGCTAACTCTGCTTTTCGCATGAAAGATATTGAGTTACTCAAACAATTAGATGAATTTAATTTAATGATGATTGAACAACCATTATCATCGGATGATATAGTAGACCATGCAACACTCCAAAAACAAATCAAAACTCCAATTTGTCTCGATGAGAGTATTCATTCTGTTGAGGATGCTAGAAAAGCAGTTGAATTAGGAAGCTGTAAAATAATTAATATCAAAATTGGTCGAGTTGGTGGATTAACAGAAGCTAAGAAAATACATGATTATTGTAAAGAAAATAATATTCCTGTTTGGTGTGGTGGGATGCTTGAATCAGGTGTTGGTCGAGCACATAATATCGCTTTAACTACTTTGGATAATTTTATTCTACCTGGTGATACAGCTGCTTCAGCAAATTACTGGCATAAGGATATCATTGAGCCTGAAGTAACAGTAGATCAAGGTGTTATTACAGTGCCTGATAATTCAGGTATTGGCTATGAAGTGAACTATCGAGTAGTAGATGAGTATTGTCACTTTAGTAAAAAATATACGAAGTAATACATGAAATAGATATATAACTTTAGGTATAAGTTTATGATGGATGAATTATCCATCATAAACTTATACAGTGAAAATTCAGAATTATTAATTAATTTATAGAGGGGCTAATTATGAAGAATAGTATAAATCTTGCAGGCGCATTTGTTGGAATTATTGTCGGTGCGGGGTTTGCATCAGGACAAGAAGTGTTACAATTCTTTACCTATTTTGGTATTTGGAGTATACCAGCAGTCCTTCTTGCCACTTTATGTTTTTCTTTTCTCGGTATGCAAATTGCACAGCTTGGCAGTCATATGCAAACTATTTCACATAAAAAGGTTATTTACAATATTTGCGGACGTTATTTAGGAATCATCGTTGACTTTATCATCACATTCTTTTTATTCGGTGTAACAGTAGTGATGATCGCTGGTTCAGGATCTATTTTCCAACAACAATTTGGTATTTCACCGATCATTGGTAATATTGTCATGACAGTCATTACAATTGCCACGTTATTATTAGATGTCAAGAAAATCATTACAATAATCAGCTCGATTACACCATTCTTACTAGGAATCATGATTATTATAGCTGTCTATTCATTTTTAACAACGGATGTTAGTTTTTCGGAAATGAAAAATATTTCTCAACCAGAATCTGCAGCAGCGTCTAATTGGGTGATGGGTTCTTTATTATACGTGTCATATAATATTGCAGCAGGTATAGCCATGTTAGCATTAATGGGAGGAACGTTAAAAAACAAGAAAGAAGCAGCCATGGGGGGGATTTTGGGAGGAATTGGTTTAGGGGTTCTGTTATTCTTAATTAATATTGGAATGATGGTAAAACTTCCAAATTTAAATGGTATTGAAATGCCAACTTTGTATTTAGCTAATGAAATATCTCCTATTTTTGGAGGGGTTTTAGCGATAGTATTATTAGGTATGGTATATAACACTTCGGTTGGGATGTTATATGCTTTTACCGCTAGATTTGTAACGGCAGAAACAAAAGTATTTAAAGGAGCTGTAATAGTGGTAGGCTTACTAGCGTTTTTTTCTAGCTTTGTTGGATTCATTAAGCTTGTTGGTACAGTTTATCCAGTAATGGGGTACTTGGGATTTGTAATTATAGCAGCAGTTATACTGTCTTGGATTAGAGCCAAACATAAAAGTCATGAAACAGAAAACGTAAATAGAATACTTGATGTTAGATAAGTAACGACGAATGTTGTTTTGGAAAGGTGTTTCAAGAATTTATTTTTGAAACACCTTTTCTTTGAATATAGGTATATGATGTTCATATCATTATAATGAACACTTTGTGAGTAATATAATTTTATAGTTGATTTATTTATAAAAATTAAGAAACTTAGTGTAAAATAGAAATATGTCTTTTCCGATAAATAAATGGAGATTTGTAAAGGGGAAATGGATAATAAATCTTATTATAACTAAATGAAAATATTGCTTTATTTATGTTTAGACAAATATAGATAGAAAGGGGAGGAATATAATAAATGGATGAATTTATAAGCTTTATAAAAAGTAAAGGATTTTCAAGATTCGTTACACTTTTAATATTAATTGTATTTTTGTATCTTATTGGAAATTTGATACATTTGGTGTTGTTTACTTTTATATTTGCTTTTTTAATGAATCAATTTCAAATACATATATCGAAATTATTAGAGAAATTTATTAAGGTTAATCCGAAATTTATTCTAGTTATATTGTACACAGTTGTTGTAGCTGCAATTGGATTAATTATGTATAAATACTTCCCAGTCATAATCAAACAAATCCTAGAGCTCATTGATCAAATTATCCATTTCTATAAACACCCACCGGATGACAAAGTGATAAGATTTATTATAAAGACCATTGGGGATACTCCATTAGATATAGAAAAGAATATGTCTAGTATACAGTCTGTAATCAAATACGCTTCGGGTATTGGTACAATTGCTTTGCACATTATGATTAGTATTATTCTGAGTTTATTCTTATTATTAGAAAAGAAAAAGATTGCAAGCTTTACCTCTCAATTTAAAAAGAGTAAATTTAGCCAATTCTTCGTGAACATTGAGCATTTTGGTTTTAAATTTGTAAATTCTTTTGGAAAAGTTATCGAAGTTCAGTTTTTAATTGCGCTAACTAACGCAATTATTTCCGTATTAGTATTGTGGGTATTAGGTTTTCCACAACTGATTGGACTAGGTATTATGATTTTCTTTTTAGGACTTATACCAGTTGCGGGAGTAATCATATCTTTAGTACCTCTTTGTATGATTGCCTATAATATAGGTGGTTTTACTACAGTGGTTGCTGTAGTTGTTATGGTAATGATTATTCATGCTTTAGAGGCATATATATTAAATCCTAAATTTATGTCAGTTAAAACGAATTTGCCAACATTTTTTACACTAGCTGTATTATTGTTAGCTGAACATTTCTTTGGTATTTGGGGATTAATTATAGGTATACCGATCTTCATCTTCATCATTGATATGCTTGAAATTCCAGAAGAAAAGCAAGAAAAAACAACGTAAATTAAATATTGCAGGGAAACGAGGCTGTCTCATGTTGAGGCAGCCTCGTTTCCTTAGGCTTTTTTAGAGGAACTATTTTGCAACAAAATACTGTTTGAACAATCGGAAAACGTCGTATATATCATCCAGGTTTCTTATAAGTATCCCCACACATTTAAATTCAGCTTATCTCTAAGAAGTCTGGCTATTACTACTTATTCCATATTTTCGAATGAAATGTAATAGAAAAATATCTTATTTCATTAGCTTTATGGTTGATTCTATAAATTGATACGTGTATTATAATATACTGCACGGTTATTTTTTGAACATACTGTTTATTTATTATATTACTAATAAGTGATATATTTAGAAAGTTCGTTCTTTAGTGGTAGATTGCAACTAATAAGTTTGTTATATGTACACTTACTAATGAATATAACCAAAGTTTATTTTTAAAAAGTCAAGGGGAGTAGAAATGGAAAACAAATTAATAGGTAAACAAGTTAAACCAGATTATGGGATATTAGCAATCCTATTAATCGGAGCCTTTGTTGCTCTTTTAAGTAACACTCTGCTAAATATTGCATTACCGTCCATTATGAAAGAATTTGACATTACAGCTTCTACAGTGCAATGGCTAACGAATGGATATATGTTAGTGAATGGTATTATGATTCCATCGACTGCATTTTTAATTCAAAGATACTCTGTTAGAAAATTATTTTTAACAGCAATGACTCTATTTACTATTGGAACAATTACTGCAGGATTTTCACCAGTTTTTGCGCTATTGTTAATCGGTCGAATGATTCAAGCGTCGGGTGCTGCAATCATGATGCCACTTTTAATGAATGTTCTATTAACGAGCTTTCCAATTGAAAAACGTGGAGGAGCAATGGGAATCATGGGATTAGTTATGATTTTTGCTCCAGCAATTGGTCCGACTCTTTCGGGATGGATTATTGAACATTATTCATGGCCAATGTTATTTCACATTATTTCACCAATTGCGTTACTTGTTTTAATTTTTGCTTTCTTTAAACTAAATGATAAGAAAGAAAAAGTAGTAATCAAATTAGATGTTCTTTCTATTATTCTATCTAGTATAGGTTTTGGGGGAGTATTATACGGTTGTAGTACAGCTGGAAATAAAGGTTGGGATGATCCACAAGTATATATAACACTTATCGTTGGTGTTATTGCATTAATCGTATTCATTTTGCGTCAATTAAAGCTTGAACAACCAATGCTAGATTTTAGAATCTATAAATATCCAATGTTTGCGTTAGGTTCGGCAATATCTATCACTTTAAACATGGCTTTATTCTCAGCGATGCTATTAATGCCAATTTACCTTCAAAATTTAAGAGGTATATCACCATTAGATTCCGGATTACTCATGTTACCTGGTGCAATTGTCATGGGGATAATGTCGCCGATTACTGGTAAATTGTTTGATAAATTTGGTGCGAAAATTTTGGCACTAGTTGGATTGTCTATTACGATTATCACGACCTATTATTTCAGTAAATTAACTTTTACAACAACTTATACAACTTTAATCATTTTATATACAATTCGTATGTTCGGGATGTCCATGGTCATGATGCCAATCATGACAAATGGTTTAAATCAATTGCCATTAAAATCCACACCACATGGTACGGCTATGAACAGTACTTTATCACAAGTATCTGGGGCTATTGGCGGAGCGTTACTTGTTACTGTAATGGCAAATCGTACAACAACGCATGCTAAAGAATTAGCTGAAGCTGCAATGAGTAAATTAACTGGTACTCCATCAGAAGCTGCAATGGCTGAAATGAAGCAACAAATCATGGCACAAGCTACTATAAACGGAATTAATGATTCGTTCTTTGTTTCAATGTGGATTACGGTTTTCGCTTTAATTCTGGCTTTATTTATTAGAAGAGTAAAACTGAATGCAAGTGTACAAGAAGATAATGAAAGTACTAAAGAAGCAGCAGCTAATAAAGAAGAGTAAGGCTGCTAGAATACAAAAAAATCCAGAGAGCGTCATGAAAAGCTTAGCTTTTTTATGACGCTCTTTTTTACATGGTCAGAAAAATATCACTTTGAGCCTGGTTTATTGTCTAGCTATAGCTCCTTTACCCCTTTATGTCAATAAGCCAAGACGTTGCGCAGGATGTGGTGTTTTTTAGGATTTGCTTTTTTGTTTGTAAGACGTTTAGTCTTTTCTTATGTTGAGGAATACGTTTTATTGTTGTTTTTTTATCTCACATAACGTGATCATAGTAAGTCTCTTTTAATCAATTTTTATTCATGAGTATAACTGGTTATAAAAGGTAAATGCTAATAGAATATAGGAGGAGATTAAATGAATGATAAAAATGAAACCAATCATATGACATCTTATTGGATTGAATCTGTAGAAAGTACTTTATTTCCTCAAATAAATGAAGATATGGCCGTTGATACTGTTATAGTAGGAGCAGGTATAACGGGAATTACCTTAGCATTTCTTTTAGTTGAAGAGGGACAAAAAGTAGCACTTATAGATGCCAATCGAATTATGAATGGAACAACTGGACATACAACAGCTAAGATTACTTCTCAGCATCATATTATTTACGACAAACTTATAGAGCAGCTTGGAATAGAAAAAGCAGAACAATACTATCAAGCCAATCATGCTGCAGAACAGTTCATTAACCATATAATAGAAACACATCGTATCGACTGTGACTATAGCATACAAGATGCCTATATCTATACAAATTCTGAAAGTTATATCGAACAAATAGAAAGAGAGTACAAGGCATATGAAAAGTTATCTATTGATGGAGAATTAACGAATCTGTCAACATTACCGTTTGCATCTAAGTTAGCTATTGTCATGAAAAATCAGGCGCAGTTTCATCCTTTAAAATATTTAAATAAACTAGTAGAGAAGCTAGAAAAGTCTGGAGGTGCGATTTTAGAGAATACAATCGCAGTTGATCTCGAAACAGGAGATAGACCTTCTGTAATATTGAAAAATGGTAAAAAAATTTCTGGGTCACAAGTAGTTCTTGCTTCTCACTTTCCTTTTGTGGATTGGAAAGGAATATATTTTGCACGATTATATGCAGAACGTTCATACGTTGTAGCTGCAAAAGTAAAAGAAAAGCCTTTTAATGGCATGTACATTAGTGCTGAAAGTCCAACACGCTCCATTCGTTTTACTCCTCTATCAAAAGGAGAACAGTTATTACTAGTTGGAGGAGAAAGTCATAAAACTGGTCAAGGAAAAAGCACAAGCTATTATTATCAGGCTCTTAGTCAATTTGCTAATGAATATTTTCATATTGAAGATTTTTCTTACCATTGGTCAGCCCAAGATTTAAAAACATTAGATAGTGTTCCTTACATTGGAAATATTACTTCAGGTGAAGAAAATATATACGTTGCTACAGGCTATGCAAAATGGGGCATGACAAATGGAACAGCAGGAGCAATGTTACTCCGTGATAGGATCCTAAATAGAAGGAATGATTGGCAAGATTTATTTAATCCGTCACGTGCCATTTCAGGTAGTGCGGTCAAAAGTTTTATTGTCCAAAATGCAAACGTAGCTAAAAATCTAGTATCAGGAAAACTTGGTATTATTGAAAAAACAGCAGAAGATTTATTAATTAATGAAGGTGCGCACATCAATGTAAACGGGAAAATAGCTGGTGGCTATAAAGATGAAGCTGGTGTTGTTCATATAGTTGATACAACTTGTACACATCTAGGCTGCGAGGTTAATTGGAATAGTGGCGATTTGAGTTGGGATTGTCCCTGTCACGGATCTAGATTTTCCTATACTGGTGAGGTATTAGAAGGGCCTGCCAAATGTCCGTTAAAGAAAATTAAATAATAATTAAAGAGGGGCTGTCTAAAAAATGATTTTTTATCACTTTTTAGAGGCCTCTTCTATTCAATCTTTGCTCACTATTTATAGGCAACAAAGTATGCGAAAATAGCCTTTTTGGATAACCTATTGTCGATAGAAACAAATAAAGCATTCCTATTTTATTTCATCTAGATGAGTAAGAGTTTAATCTCACCATTTACATCAATACTATTTTTAGAAAATATTTAGACTGATAACTAGAAAATATTTACTAGACGAATAAACATTCAGAAGATAATTAGTCTATTAACTAGATACATTTTAGTAGATTTGCATATGATATTGAAAGTAGAAAAAACTTTTATTCGTAAATCAGGAAAGGAGGGAAATACAAGAAAATGGATATTTACATTTTTCTTTCAGTCTTTGTGTTCCTGATAACAACTTTGATTATTTTCTGGAGACCTATGGGAATTAATGAAGCTTGGCCAGCGGCAATAGGTGCAGTAATCATTTTAATAACAGGTGTAGTAACAAAAGCAGATGTCATAGATATTGTTGAAAAAATCGGTGGAGCCTCTATTACTATTATCTCGACGATTGTAATGGCTGTTATTCTAGAAAGTTTTGGATTCTTTCATTGGGCAGCAGCAAGAATTGGAGCATTAGCAAAAGGTTCAGGGTATCGACTGTATTGGTATATTCAACTTTTATGTTTTCTCATGACTTTATTATTTAATAATGATGGTAGCATACTTATAACAACACCTATATTAATTCTCCTTCTAAAAAATCTTCGTTTAAAACCACATCAACAAATTCCTTATTTATTGACAGGAGCCCTAATTGCAACAGCAGCATCAACGCCAATTGGAGTAAGCAATATAGTAAATTTAATTGCTCTAAAAATTGTTCATATGACATTATACATGCATACTGCTATGATGTTTATTCCAGCATCCATCGGATTACTATTTATGTCCTATTTAATGTTCATATTAGTTAAAAAGAAATTACCTGGGAGATTACCAGAAACAGTGTATGATATGGAACAAATATTTTTCACCAAAAACTTTCATCCATTAAAAGGGAAAATCTCAGTTGAAACTAGAAAAAAACGTACAATATTTATGTTGAAAATCCTTCTTTTTGTTTTTATCATTCGCTGCTCTCTTTTTATTGCATCGTACTTTTCAATACCTATAGAATTTGTCGCTATATTAGGCTCATTCGTTCTATTAGTTTGGAGATGGTATCATCTACGCACAAATCCAACTGATATTTTGAAAAAAACCCCGTGGCAGATTTTACTTTTTGCATTTTCTATGTATGTTATCATTTACGGTCTTCACAACTCAGGGTTAACAGATTTACTTGTTCAAATTAGCGAGCCGATTGTACAAAAAGGGTTATTTGAAGCTAGTTTTCTAATGGGAGGACTCGTTTCGGTTCTATCCAACTTTTTTAATAACCATCCAGCGTTGTTAATTGGAACGATAACACTAACTGAATTACATTTAGATCCTCTTACATTAAAAACGATGTATTTATCAAGTATTATAGGTAGTGATATTGGTTCATTATTGTTACCAATTGGAACATTAGCCTCTTTAATTTGGATGCATATCTTAAAGCAAAACAAGATAAAGGTTAAATGGAAAGATTATTTACAAGTATCACTTGTTGTTATACCTTTAACATTAGTTGTAACAATAGTGTTACTTTATTGCTGGATTCACTTGTTTTTTAGATAATTATGCCTTGTGCTAAAAGTGATGGAGAATTACTTTTGGCATATTTTTTATTAAAAAATTACATATATTTGACGATAATCTATATATCCTTCGTGTTATAAAAGAAATAATTTGTTGTGAGTATAAGAGGATAAAAGTATGATTCTGTTGCAGAGTGTATGAAAGTATATAGGTCAATATATATGAATTTAAGAATGGAAAGGGATTTTATGGATAAAAAAAGAATAGTAGAAGAAACGAAACAATATGTGATGCAAAAGTCATATGGAGAGGGAAGCGGGCATGACTGGTGGCATATTGAACGAGTCTATCATTTAGCTAAGTTAATTGCCTCTAAAGAAAAGGCAAACCTTTTTGTCGTGGAAATGGCTGCTTTATTACATGATCTAGATGACTGGAAATTTTCAAATAACAACTTTCGTGCAACTGAAAATTATCTTCTTTCTGTTAATATTTCACCTAGAGAAAGAGATGACATTATGAATATTATTAAGACGATGTCATTTAAGGGAGGTGTTACAGAATCTAGGCAAAAGTCTATGGAGGGGAAAATTGTCCAAGATGCTGATCGTTTAGATGCAATGGGAGCAATAGGTATTGCAAGAGCTTTTACTTACGGAGGTTATCGAAATCAACCAATTTATGACCCTCATATAGAACCAAGAAATTTTACTTCTGTAGAAGAGGTTAAAGAACTAAAGAATCATACTGTGAATCATTTTTATGAAAAACTTTTTAAATTAAAGGATTTAATGAATACAGAAACAGCAAAAGAAATTGCGAATAGAAGACATAGGTATATGGAAACGTTTTTGAAAGAGTTTTATTCAGAATGGAATCAAAGATAATTCTATTCCAAATAATACTATATACATAGTTTAATTAGGTATAAAGATACTATATTTTTTCGAATATTGTAAAGTTGTCATGTTTTTACACTGTGGACTTATGATAAACTAGTACTATATGAATATAAAAACGCTTAAAAGATAGGAAGAATGGAGGTCTGTTATGAGGAAGCTATTATCATTTGTTTTTTCTGCTATACTGTTAATTGCTATTTTACCAATTACTAAAACACATGCAGCTAATGTAACGGGTAATGATATTGTAAAAATTGCTAACCAATATATAGGTGTTCCATATAAGTGGGGAGGTAATACACCGGCAGGATTCGATTGCTCGGGATTCTTAGTTTATGTTTTTGATCAGGCGGGTATATCGTTACCGAGAACAGCGGATGACCAATATAATAAGGTTGGTAAGGCTGTTGAAAAGAGTGATTTGAAAATTGGGGATTTAGTGTTTTTCTCCGGTACATATGATAAGAAAGGGATCACTCATTCTGGTATTTACGTAGGTAACAATAATTTTATTAGTGCAACAAATAGTGGAGTACTAGTTGCAAGCTTAGATAACTCTTATTGGAAATCGAAATATACAGGTGCAAAACGAGTTTTAAATGAAGAAGTATTAGTAGTATATACAGACTTGAACAAAGACCATTTTGCATATACAGCTGTAGGTACACTTGGAGCACAAGGTATTATTAGCGGTTACAATGATGGGACTTTTCGTCCAGAAGATTCTGTTACTAGAGGACAAGCTGCAGCAATCATTAACAGAGTTTTAAAGCATAAGCCGAAAAATGAATCATCATATCGTGATGTTTCTCCATCAAGCGCATTCGCTAAAGACATTGCTTCAATTAAAGAGTTAGGAATTATTAATGGATACTCGGATGGGACATTTAGGCCGAATGATACAATGACTAGAGGTCAAATGGCTTCTATTGTTAAGAGAGCCTTTAATATTAACATTACAAATATTTCTAGTTTACATACTGTTTATAAGGATGTTAAACCAACTACAAGTTTTTTTGATGCTATTATAACTATGCATGCTATTGATCGAACTGAAGGATTTAAAACCAGTACGTATCGATCAAATGATGCTGCTTCTAGAGCCTATTTTTCAGCAGCAGTTTATAATGGTATTGCAGTAAAATAATACTTTTCTAGCATTCTATATTTGAAAAAAGAAGAAACAGACTCAGGTCATTTTTTATATTGTTTCAAAGTGAATAACTTTCTTTTTTGTATAGGAAGCAAAAAGAAAGCCAAACAAATTATCAAGCTTAATAATAGAACAATATGAAGTGAAGAGGTGTCTAAAAAGGAGGAAATCCATTTTAGACTCCTCTTCTTTTTATATGCTTAAGTAGTAGAAACTGTTTATATGATGTGGATATTGTCAATTTTTATCAAAAAGGACAAGTATAAGAATCTATACACTGTAAAAAAATTCATACATTTCATAATAAGTATTGCCTTTCTGTCACTAATCATTTCTTGGCATATAAATTGCATTAAATATTTTAGAGATTAATTGTATTACCAAAAAAAGTTATTTAAGAGAGGAGATTCATGATGAAAAAGTTTGAAGGAGTGTATGTGGCAATTGTTACACCATTTACGGAGGACTATGAAGTAGATTACAAGAGGCTATCAGAAATTTGTAACTGGTTAATTGAAGAAGGAGTAGATGGTTTAGTACCATCAGGCTCATTAGGTGAGTATGCAACATTGACTGTAGAGGAAAGAGAAAAAATGATTGAGACAGTTATTGATGCAGTGGCTGGAAGGGTACCAGTAGTCGTTGGTACAGGTGCTCCATCTACTGCACAAGCTGTAAAATGGGCTACTTTTGCTTTGGAAAAAGGTGCAGCAGGAATAATGGCACTTCCACCTATAAATTATCGACCATTAGAAAATGAAGTGATTGCTCATTATGAGGCGTTAAATAATGTTGGAATTCCAATTATTGCTTACAATAATCCTCTTGATTATCCAACTGATTTAACACCCGATTTATTAGTGAAATTATCTAAATATGAAAATATTGTTGCAGTTAAAGAATTTTCAGGAGATATTCGTCGTGTTCATGAAATATTAGAAAAAACAGATTTAGAGGTAATGATTGGAGTAGACGATCTTTCTTTTGAAGGTCCATTAATGGGTGCGACTGGTTGGATTGCAGGTGTACCTAATGCTCTTCCAAAACAATGTGTGGAATTATTTCGATTAGCAAGAGAAGGAAAAATGGAAGAAGGCATGGAACTTTACAAAAAATTATTGCCTTTATTTCATTATGACGCAAATCCACAATTAGTACAATCTATCAAATATATGATGGAATTAGCTAGTCAGCCAGTAGGACCTACTAGACCTTCTCGACTACCTTTATCGCATGACGTATATGAAGCTATTAAAAAAGCATATGGAAATGCAGTAACTCCTATTCATCAATAATGGAAAGAGGTGAGTACAATCGAAACAAAAAATTGGATTGCAGAAGAATTTGTTGCTATTAAGAGTGAGGGAAGAGTAGTTCATAATCCTTCAGATGTTACAGAAGAGGTTGGCGTCATGTACTATTCTAATGATCAGCATGTGTTTGAAGCAGAAGGTGCAGCAAAAAAAGCATTTAAATCTTGGTCTAAACTACCAGGTCCGATACGAGCGAATTATTTGTTTAAAATGGCAGATGCACTACAAAAACATATTGAAGAATTGGCAACTCTAGCAAGTCGTGAAATGGGAAAGCCTATTACTGAAATGATAGGTGAAGTGAACCGTGCCATTCAGCTACTTCGATATTATGGAGCTGAGGGTGTACGTTCCGATGGAAGCGTCATACCATCAAATGATGTACATGTCCATCAATATACGAAAAGAGTAGCTTTGGGTGTAGTAGGAATCATTACACCTTGGAACTTTCCGGTTGCGATTCCGATTTGGAAAATTGCACCAGCTTTAATTTGTGGGAATACAGTAATTTGGAAACCAGCGGAGTATGCATCTCTTACCGCTACTAAAATAATGGAGATTTTTAAGGAAGTTCAGCTCCCTGCAGGAGTATTAAATCTCGTTAATGGTAAAGGTAGCCATATTGGTAATACGCTTGTTGAAAAAACGGATTTACAAGCTATTAGTTTTACAGGCTCTTCAAAAATAGGATCATATATTGCTTCTATATGTGCAAAGAGAAATATTAAATATCAAACTGAGATGGGAGGAAAAAATGCTGCTATTGTACTCTCGGATGCGAATTTAGATCAAGCAGTACCCTTAATAGTAAGCGGTGCCTTCCGTTCAGCAGGGCAAAAATGTACGGCAACTAGTAGGATTATTGTCGAAGACGCTATTTTTCCAGATTTTTTAAGTAGATTGAAAAAAGCTGTTTCAGAAATAAATATATTACATGCATTAAATCCACATGCGTATTTAGGCCCTGTTGCGTCTAAATATCAGTTTGATACAGTGAACCATTATGTCAATTTAGCAAAAGAACAATCGGAAATACTTGTTGAAGGAAAGATATCAGCAGAGACAGAAGGTTACTTTATTAAACCTTTGGTTGTAACTGGGTTAGATCCGAAACATGCATTGGTTCAAGAAGAAATATTTGGACCGCTAGCGGTTATTTTAAAAGCTAGCAATTTTGACGAAGCCATTCAGTTAAGTAATGATTCCATTTATGGATTGAGTGCCTCACTTTTTACATCAGATTTATCGAAGGCTTATCATTTTTTAGAAGAAAGTGATGCAGGAATGGTAAGAGTTAATCAAGAAACGGCTGGTGTAGAATATCAAGCTCCATTTGGAGGGATGAAGCAGTCAAGTTCACATACTAGAGAACAAGGTCAAGCAGCACTGGATTTCTATACGACAATAAAAACATGTGCCATTAAATATTCATTTTAAAGATAAAGGTGGATTATCAAAATGAAATTTAATAAACTATATTCTTCGATTGATACGCATACTGCAGGTGAACCTTTACGAATTATTACGAGTGGAATACCGATCATAATAGGAAGTTCAATGTTAGAAAAACGCCAATATTTTACGGGACATTTTGACTATATTCGTAAAACCTTAATGTTCGAGCCAAGAGGACATGAAGGGATGTATGGATGTATTGTGACAGAGCCAACAAGTTTGGATGCTGATTTTGGTGTGCTGTTTATGCATAATGAAGGACTAAGTACGATGTGTGGACATGGTATTATCGCAGTTGTAACAGCGTTAATTGAAACGGGTGTACTTTCCCAAGAAGTGGTCAATCGACCGATAAAAATTGATAGCCCAGCTGGTAGAATCCTTGCTTTTGCGGATTGTCAGGATGTACAAGTGAAAGCTGTCTCTTTCTTGAATGTTCCTTCATTTGTTTACAAAGATGATATAACGGTAAATGTTTTGGATAAGGAAATAAAGGTGGATATCGCTTTTGGTGGTGCTTTTTATGTAATAGTTAAAGCTAGTGAAATAGGTACTACGGTTGATATTAATCAACTTTCCTTTTTAAAGAAAATAGCTACTACGCTTAAAAATCAAATAGAAAAAGAGTATAACGTTCAACATCCGTTAGAAAAAGATTTAAAAGGAATTTATGGAGTTATCTTTTCAGATGAAGCTACAAAAAATGATTCTCATTTAAGAAATGTAACTGTTTTTGCAGATGAACAAATTGACCGTTCACCTTGTGGTACGGGTACAGCTGCAAGGCTAGCTAGCTTATTCCATCATGGCGAAATGCAAATGAATGAAACGTTTGTTCATGAGAGTATAATAGGTAGTCAATTTCAAGCTGAAATAATAGAAACGACAATGGTAGACAACTATAAAGCGGTTGTACCGAAAATTACAGGGAGTAGCTATTTAACAGGTATTCATCAGTTTGTTGTAGATCCGACAGATCCGTTGAATCAAGGATTTTTATTAAAATGATTTTAGTTTACAAATATTCGAAGGGTATCTACAATTCTATTTTGTAGATACCCTTTTCATTTCTCAATGCATAATTTTTTAGACTGTCAAATTATTTTTACGCTCGATAGTTTCATTCCAAATACTTTGTAATTTCCTTCTCCCTTCATCTATTTTTGGATGAAATTGAATGATAGCAAGTTTTCTAGTGTTTTCAACTGCTTGAATAGCCTCATCTAGCTCTGATTTTATTTTTTTGTGCGATGGAAAAAATGAATTGCAAATACTCAATCCTGCAACATTTCCTTGTGCAATAGCTACTTTCGCACTTTCAATTCCAGTAATATTTCCTGCCACGAATAGCCCATCGAGTGTAGTTTCCATTTTTTCATTATGTAAGGGAATGTGGCCACCCAGTTCGGGAATAAAATAAAAAGGGCATCCTGCTAATGAGGCCAATTCTGCTAACGGATATAAACCTCCTGCAATACAAACAAAATCAGCTGCTATGACTTCTTCAGTACCAGGAATAGGTAATCCTTCATCATCGATAGTTACGATTTTTACTGCCTCAACTTGATCTTCACCAATAATTTGTGTCGCTGCCTTTTTTAAGTGTATGGGTATATTCCACATTTTCATGCCTTTCTTTGGATATGCTTTCATGCCTATGTTTTGAAAAACGGAATATTTCATTAATTTACTACCAAATCGAATGAATGGAGAAGGGGCGAGATGAGCTACTTTTAACAGTGATTCCATCGTTTTTCTAGGATGACCACTATCCCTGGATAAGCTGTTTAAGCTAGGAAGCATGATATTCGTAATGGTAATTCCAGCTAATTGTAACTCTCGAGCAATGGCTGTTGCTAACACATTAACTCCGATGATTATTCCCTTTTGTCCAACCTTTACTCGATGGATATTGGTCATTACTTGAGCTGCTCCAATGGACATAACTCCAGGAAGTGTCCATCCAGGCACAGGTATGGCTGTTTCTGCTGCTCCTGTAGCTAAAAGAAGGCTAGTAGCATCAAGTGAATAATTAGATGTATGAATACTCCAATGATGATCTTTTTTTTCGATATTGCATACTGCTATTCCACAGTCTATTTGCACACCGAGATTTACGCATGTTTGGTACAAATGTTTCGCTTCGTTTATTCCGTTCCACCAGGTACCATCCGGTTCTTCATGCAACTGTCCTAACAGGCGACCACCCGGTTTGATAAATTCATCAATAATTTTGACTTGAAGACCGTAATTGGCACATTTTATTGCGGCTGAAAGACCTGCAGGACCAGCTCCAACAATGACAACATCATACATTGATTAATTTACCTCCTTTCTTAGAGGAGTAGGGAGCTTTTGTCCACCTTCAACTTTCATTCCATCTTCAATAAGTGTCAGACATGATCTTGAACCATATAATCCATCGACAGTGACACGACATTCAAAACAATGCCCAATATTGCAGTATATACCTCTTGGTGTACCGGATTCTTCATGTAAGCGAATTGTACGAATTCCGTTAGCTAGTAGTGCTGAGGCAATTGTATCTCCTTCTATACCAGCTATTTCTTTCCTATTAAATGTAAAACGGATGGTTCTTCTATTAGTCAAATCATTTAAGATCGGATGGACTATAATTCGGTTTGAGTTATTCATGTTCGATCACCTAACTTCCCGAATGTAATAGGTCTAATGGGAGGTTGATATTTTAATGGAATTTGGTCAGGTGTTATTTCATTATTTACCTGACAAACGACCAAATCGATTAGATGTCGACATGTTCGTCCACCACAATAGCCCATTCCTGCTCTTGTTCGAAGTTTCGCTTCTCTTGAAGAGCATTGATATTGTTTTACTGTATTTTCTAGCTGACTGTAAGTTACTTCTTCACATCTACAAATAATGACATCATTGAATTTCATAGATAATCCTCCTTATACATGTTACATATGCAATCTTTATGCCAAATGTATGATGGGATTAGATGGGGATACAAAGTCTTTTCATACGATTATAAAGAGTGGCTCTTGTTATACCTAATTTTCTTGCACAAGCTTGTTTATTACCATTTTCCAATTTGAGTATTTCTAATATTAACTTTCTTTCGTACTTTTCTAGTTCCTCAGATAAAGTTCCAATTGACTCATCAATTAATTCATAGCCTTCTAATTTTGTTTGAATATAGGGTTCTGGATTTGTAGCATTTAGAGAAAAAGGCAAATCTTCTGTTTTAATAATGCCATCAGTTGCTAATACGACTAATCTTTCTATCACATTTCGAAGCTCGCGTATATTTCCATGCCAATCATATTGTAACAACTGCAGCATGACTTCTTGAGAAATACCATGTATAGGACGGCTATATCGAACAGAAAATTCATATAAAAAGTAATGTGTGAGCTCAATTATATCTTCTTTTCTCTCGCGTAATGGAGGAATGGACAAGCTGACAACATTTAGTCTGTAATATAAATCCTCTCGGAATTTTCCTTCTTTTACGAGTTCTTTTAAATTACGATTTGTAGCTGCAATCACTCTAAAGTCGGCAGTAATTTCTTTCGTCCCACCTACAGAATAATATTTTCTTTCTTGTAATACTCGTAACAGTTTAACCTGCATTTCGAGTAGGAGCTCACTAACTTCATCTAGAAACAGCGTACCTCCTCGTGCTAATTCGATTTTTCCTCTTTTTCCTTTGTAGTCTGCACCTGAGAATGCACCTTTTTCATAACCAAATAACTCACTTTCAAACAATGTAGGCGGTATGGCTCCACAATTGATAGGGACAAAAGGGGCTTTAGATGATTCTCTTAATTCATGAATAGCCTTGGCAAAAATCTCTTTACCAACACCACTTTCACCTAAAATAAGTACCGTTGCTTCGGTTGTACTTATTTTTTTGACTAACTCAATGGTCTGTTTAATAGCGGGAGTACTTCCTTTAATAGAATGAAAGGGATCTTTTGATGGACTAAGCTTGGCAACTTCTTCTTCGAGATGATGAATTTTTGAAGATACATTAAATAATTCTTGATTTAATCTAACTTGGCTTGTGATATCAGTTTCAGAAACAGCGGCTCCTACAATTTGGTTATTTAAATATACTGGGTTTGAATTAATTAAGACGTACAAATCTGAGCGGGGCTGATGTTGATGGCGGTATATAGATCTTCCTTCTTTTAGGCTTTTCATAATTTCTAGCATATCGATATCAAAAAAGTTTGTTATATCCTTTCCTAAAATATCTTCTTTTTTCACAGAAAAAATTTTTTCAGCTCCGTCTGTCCAAACAAGAACTCGTCCAGTTCGATCAATGACTGTTACTGATACATCAAGTATTTTTATGACGGTTTCGAAATTGGCAAGTAAGTATTTATAGGAATCTATGAGACTATTCGCTAGAATCTTTGAGTTGATAAAACCTAGTAATGTATTAGATTGACCTAAAATGATAGCGATTTCGTATTTATTTAAGGCAAATAATAATTCATTGATATTGGCATCGCTTGATATAACTCGGCAAGGTTTCCATGTAATTTGTTTGGGAGAGTCATTAGATGTGAGTATAAAGTAAGAAGAACGGTCCTGTAAAAAGATGGTATGTGTTTGTAAGCTGAAGAGGAGTGTTTGTTCAGTTGATAATTCGTTTTTCTGAAAGAGTAAGAATTCTTTACACATCATGCTAGATATTGAAGGTAATTTAAATGCTGACATATAAGACCCCCTAATTCAAAATCAATGTAAAAATCATTATACAATTTAAAAATATTATACACATAATCATATAAAATACATATAAAAATTGAAAAAAATGTAAAAAATAGAGATGATGTTTTGGCACACTCCTTGCATATTGTTATTTACAATGAGCGTAGCTTTTTTTGAATGGCTGTTTGATATAAGACTGCTAGTTATAAACAAGTATGGTGAGTAGCAGCATTCCTTTGGAATAGTCTTTGATACATATCTGTGATGCTATGCAAATTATGATTAAATAATAAGCTATCAAATCTAGAGGAAGGAGGAGGCACTAGAACTAGCGATTTGAATAAGTTTACGAAAATTTATTTTTTCGTAAACACAGAACGTTACATGTTTCTTTGGAAAATGTATAAAAGGGGGTATGTCACTTTGTCTACCTATACAGATGTTTTAGTCATAGGTGGTGGTATTATCGGTGGAGCAATCGCTCATTATGTGGCCAAATTGGGACTATCGATAATGGTTGTCGAAAAAGGAGAATTAGCAAGTGGTACGTCATCAAGATGTGATGGAAATATACTAGCCATCGATAAAGAACCTGGTTTTGATAGTCAGATGTCATTAGCTAGTCAAAAGTTAGTACAGCAATTAAGTGTTGAACTTAAACTATCGTTCGAGTATCGAGCTCCTGGAAGTATTTTAGTATGTGAAACGGAGGAAGAAATGCTAGCAGCACAAAGGTGGGTAACGCAACAAAAAGAAGCGGGTTTACCTTTTAAAATGTTAAATCAGCAAGATATAAGACATGAGTCTAAATATTTTTCAGATGATATTTTAGGTGGACTTGAATGTGCTACAGACTCAACAGTTAATCCCTATATGTTAACGTTTGCTTTATTTGATTCTGCAAAGGAGTATGGTGCGAAAATTTCCGTTCATACAGAGGTGACATCAATAACTAGGGAGGTAGGTTTTTTTAAAGTACAAACGTCAAAAGGTGAAATCAGGTGTGAAAAAATTGTTAATGCTGCAGGGATATGGGCGCCTTTTATTGGAGAAATGGTAGGAATCCAGATTCCGATAATTCCGCGAAAAGGTCATATCATTGTAGCTGCTAGACAGCAACCAGTGGGATTACGAAAAGTAATGGAATTCGGATACCTGATCTCGAAGTTCGGTGGAAAGCGCATTGTCGATACCGAAACGGAAAAGTATGGAGTGGCTCTTGTGTTTGAGCCAACTGAAAGTCAAAACTTCTTAATTGGAAGCAGCCGACAATTTGTAGGATTTCATACAGGAGTAGACCATAGTGTCATTAAAACGATTGCTAACCGTGCCTTTCGTTTTTACCCCAAAATGGCTGATATGACTGTTATAAGAACATATGCAGGGTTAAGACCATACACTGAGGATCATCTTCCAATCATTTCTGAGGTGAATGAAGTACCTGGTTTTTATATTGCAGCGGGTCATGAAGGAGATGGGATAAGTCTTGCTGCTATAACAGGAAAAGTAATAAGCGAACTGTTAACAAATCAGAATACGTCTATTCCAATTGAACCACTTAAAATGACTCGATTTCAAGAAAGGGTGGAGAAATGATGAAAGCTACTAAAGTATTTACAACCATAGATACTCATACAGGAGGTAATCCAACAAGAACTGTATTGAGTGGTATTCCTAAGCTACCAGGGAAAACGATGGCAGAAAATATGCTATATATGAAAGAAAACTTAGATTGGATTAGAAAATTTCTTATGTTTGAACCAAGAGGGCATGACGTGATGTCGGGAGCTTTAATGGTTGAGCCATGTCATCCAGAAGCTGACTTTGGTGTAATTTATATAGAAACAGGTGGTTATTTACCGATGTGCGGGCATGATACTATTGGTTTTTGTACAGCAATAGTAGAAGCCGGCTTGGTAGAACTAAAGGAACCTATCACTAAACTTAAATTGGACACCCCAGCAGGATTAGTCGATGTTGAAATCTCCATCGAAAATGGGAAAGCTAAACATGTGAGCTTCTGTAATATACCAGCATTTTTTTTAAAACATGTGGAGGTTGAGATAGAAGAACTTGGTTTGATTTCATGTGATATAGCTTACGGAGGTAATTTTTACGGAATTATTGATGCGAAAACAGTACATTTAGAATTACTACCAGAAAACGCTTCAATTATTGTAGAAACAGCAGTCAAAATTAGAGATATAATTAATAGCAACTTTGAAGTAGTCCATCCACAATTTCCGTTCATCAATGGTTTAACACATATAGAATTTTATTCAGAGCCAACTGACCCATCAGCTACCGTAAAAAATACAGTTATTGTTCCGCCGGGAGGGATTGATCGATCTCCATGTGGGACGGGAACGTCAGCAAAACTAGCAACGTTATATTCCTATAATCAAATAGAAATTGATGAAGTATTTGTCCATGAAAGTATAGTTGGGAGTTTATTTAATGGAAAAATAATAACTACCACTTCAGTGGCGGATGTACAAGCGGTTATTACCCAGATATCGGGTTCTGCTTGGATAACAGGAATGCACCAACTATTCTATCAACCAGAAGATCATATAGGTGCGGGCTTTCTTTTGATACCAGAGATGAAAGAACATTAACATGTAAAAGAAAATAGACATGGAAATAAACGTAACAGTATAAAATCTAAAAGTGTCCATATATTTTGACAATTAAAAAGTAAGATATATGATTTTAGCGAAAAATAGCGAAAATTTTGACTTGGCATGACTTTTGCATTATAAGTTTGTGAAAGGCTTTTATCCCGTTCTAACTGATACTAAGTTTCCTAATTCAAACCGGAGTAAAATTGTTTTATGGAAGTAAAATGTGTCTGATAGAACGTAATTGTTTTACTACCTATCAGTGGGAGGATTCTTACTGAGGGAAGTTGCACTTTATCATGCTGAAAGGGGTAGATGAGTTTAATTAGGTAGAATCTTCCAAGTTGATCATACTTTAAATCAAAAAGGGGGTTTGTAAAATGAAAAAGTTGAATTTGTTATTAGCTGCAATACTTACTTTATCAATGTTTCTTGTGGCCTGTTCTAAGGATTCAAGCAGCGATGGTGGGGGTTCAAAAAAAGGTGATACGATTGTGATTGGATCGATATTACCTACCTCTGGGAACAATGCTACTGATGGAAAAGATATGAAAAATGCAATGGAAATGGCTATTAAAGAAATAAATGATGATGGCGGTGTACTCGGAAAAAAACTAAAGCTAGAAGTAGTAGATGATGCTTGTGATCCACAAACAGCGACAAGTGCAGCAAATAAATTAGTATCTATGGAAGTTACAGCGGTTGTAGGTGGTTATTGCTCGGGTTCTACTTTGCCAGCTTCAGGTGTTTTTCAAAAAGCAGGAATTCCGTTAATAGTTCCAGCAGCAAATTCTTCAGAGTTACCAGAACAAAATTATGACAGCCTATTTTTAATTAATGGTCTTGTACCAGATCAAGCGAAAACGGGTGCAGACTATTTCAACGATAAAGGTGCAAAAAATATTGTAATTGTTCATGATAATTCAGCTTATGCACGTAATTTAGCTGACTTTGCAAAAGAATCCGTTGAGAAAAATGGTGGTAAAGTTATTGGTTTTGAAGCGATTAATCCTGATGAAAAAGATTTCTCTTCGTTAATGACTAAATTAAAATCTTTAAAGCCTGATGGTACATATTTCACAGGCTATTACGCTGCTGCGGGCTTAATGAAGAAACAATTTGAGCAAAAAGGTGTATCTGGATCATTTATGGTTGGAGATGGTAGCTATTCACAAGATCTGATTGATATTGCTGGTGGAGATTCAGAAGGAATTCTAGTTACAGCAACTCCACAAGCGAGTTTTATTGAAGGCGCCGAAGATTTCGTGAAAAAATATGAAGAAAAATACAGTTTATCACCAGGTCCATTTTCAGCTTTATCATACAACGGAATGAAATTGATGGCAGATGCAATCAAACGAGCTGATTCAACGGATTCAGCAAAAGTAAAGAAAGCGATTAAAGAAACAAAGGCATTTGCAGGTATTGGACAAACGATTGAATTTAACGATAAAAATACATTGAATGAATCCAATTTCAAAGTCATGACAGTTGTTGATGGAAAATTTGATATTGCTAAGTAAGAATGATTGAATAGTACTGTGAAAAATCAATCGATAACTATGTAATATGATTTCTGATCAAATGATTTGAATGGATTATCGAGCATAGCGGTTTTAAAAGTCTGAAATATCTGACAAAAATAAAATCGCTATGTTACTTTTGATTAGCCGACTTATGTATTTAGTAAAAGTAGCCCAAAAAAGGAGGGGTACGTTTGGATGTTATTCTACAAATATTAATAGATGGAATTGTTATTGGTGCTTTTTATGCTCTTATTGCCCTTGGTTACACAATGGTATATGGAATTATTAAGCTTTTGAACTTTGCACACGGCGATTTATACATGTTAGGATCATTTGTCGGTTTTACTTTACTATCCTTTTTAACAGGAGATGGCGGGTTTAATGGCGGAGTGCTAGGATTAGCAGTTGTCTTTCTTGTATCGATGGCTATTGTAGGTACAATCGGAATGGGTATTGAGCGTATTGCATATCGACCATTATTATTAGCTCCGAGATTGTCGATTTTAATTACAGCAATTGGTGTCTCCTTGTCGTTGGAATACAGTTCGATGATTGGATGGGGGGCATCCTATAAAGTATTTCCAATTACTCCTCCGACTACCGGTTTTGAAATATTAGGTGCTCATATTAGCTATACGCAGATTGCTATGATTGCCATATCTGGAGTATTGATGTATGGTTTAAGAATTTTTATTGAAAAAACAATTTATGGTAAAGCAATGCGCGCAATTGCATTAGATCAAACGGCTACAAGTCTAATGGGAGTAAATGTTCATCGTATCATTGCTCTTACTTTTTTTATCGGAGCTTCTCTTGCTGCAGGAGCAGGAATTATGTCTGGAATCTATTACGGTACGATTAATTTTATGATGGGATTTGTTATCGGTTTAAAAGCATTTACTGCTGCTGTGTTAGGTGGAATCGGGAATATAACAGGTGCTGTAATTGGCGGAATCATATTAGGTATCTTAGAGTCATTTGGTACTTTTTATTTAGGTGGATCCTGGAAAGATGTACTGGCATTTAGCATTCTCATTTTAATCCTAGTATTTAAGCCAACAGGGATCATGGGTGAAAAAGTGACGGAAAGGATGTAGCGTATGAAAAATAAAAAAGTCTTCGCTTATATTTTATTATTAATAATATCATTAATCCTTCCGTTTATAGTAAATAATTATTGGCTAGATGTTGCTAGTTTAGTATTGTTTTATGTCGTATTAACTCAAGGTTTAAATGTAGTAGTTGGTTTTACAGGGCTTTTAGATTTAGGCTATGCGGCCTTTTTTGCAGTAGGTGCCTATACAACGGCTATTTTAATGACGACCTTTCAATGGTCATTTTGGCTAACGATACCAGTTGCTGTCGTATTGGCTGCTATTGCTGGCATTATTATTGGCACTCCTACATTGCGTTTAAGAAGTGATTACTTAGCTATTGTGACACTTGGATTTGGAGAAATCATTCGTATTTTGGCAGTAAACTTAAATATTACGGGTGCAGCTGCTGGTATTTATGGAATCCCGCAACCAAAGATTGGATCATATGAATTATCTAGTCAACTTGATTTCTATTATTTAATTTTAGCATTTGCAGTATTGATTATATTAGCTGTATCAAGACTTGGTAAATCACGAGTTGGTAGAGCTTGGGTGTATATACGAGAAGATGAAGATGCTGCAGAGGCTATGGGAATCAATAGAATTAAATATAAGCTACTTGCCTATGCTACTGGTGCTGTAATTGGTAGTTTAGCAGGGTGTGTATTTGCAGTTAAAATGACAGCTATTTCACCACAAAGTTTTAGCTTTACACAGTCAGTTATGATATTAGCTGCTGTTGTATTGGGTGGACTAGGTAGTATATCCGGCGTAGTTGTTGGCGCAATCTTAGTTATTGTTTTACCTGAAGCCTTGCGCTCATTAGAAGAAGCTCGATTTTTATTATTTGGTATTGCATTAGTTGTCATGATGTTATTTCGTTCACAAGGAATTTGGCCTGCAAAATATGCTTCTGATGAAACGAAAGACAAGGATGGCGAAGACGAAATATTTGATGTGAATAATGATAAAAAGATTCTAATGTAAAGTAAGGTTATTCTGAATAGGGAGGAGCTACCATCATGGCTGCCATATTAACGGTTGAAAATCTCACGTTAAAATTTGGAGGATTAACGGCTGTAAACGAGTTGTCTTTTTATGTGGAAGAGAATTCGATTTCTAGTATTATTGGTCCCAATGGTGCAGGGAAAACTTCGGTATTTAACATGATCACGGGTTTTTATACACCAACGAGCGGAAAAATCGAATTGCATAATACAAGTCTAGTAAATAAAAAGCCTAGTCAAATAACACAGCTTGGCTTAACGAGAACCTTTCAAAATTTACGGCTTTTTCCTAACCTATCTGTACTTGATAACGTGAAGTCCGGCATGCATAGTAGAACAAAGCAAACGGTTTTCGGCTCCATTTTTCATACAAAAGCACAAAAATCTGAAGAACAGTTAATTGAAGAAGTTGCACTCAAATGTATTGATTTTGTGGGGATAACTAAATATAAAAATCGAGCTGCTAAAAATTTACCCTACGGAGCTCAGAGATATTTAGAAATTGCAAGAGCTTTAGCAACTCAGCCAAAATTACTTTTGCTAGATGAACCAGCAGCAGGTTTAAACTATGCGGAAAAGCAAATGTTAATTAGTTTAATACAACGAATACGTAAAGAATTCAACATTACGGTTTTGATGATTGAACATGATATGGGATTAATAAAACAAATCTCTGAGAACATCATTGTTATTGATTATGGAACAAAAATCGCTGAAGGCACTGCTGAAATGGTATTAACGAATCAAAAGGTAATTGAAGCCTATTTAGGGAAGGAGGAAGTTATTTGAAGCCTCTCTTAAAGCTGGAAAATATCAACTCCTATTACGGTAAGATACATGCGTTAAAAGATGTGAGTATGGAAATTAATCAAGGTGAAATTGTTGCCTTATTAGGAAGTAACGGAGCAGGTAAGAGCACGACTTTAAAAACAATTTCCGGTATTATTAAACCGAAAAATGGGTCTATTACGTGGAATGGTGAAAATATAGTTGGTAAATCTGTTCACAGCATTGTTGAAATGGGGATTATTCATGTTCCGGAAGGCAGACGTATTTTTGGTGGATTAACCATTTTAGAAAATCTTGAATTAGGTGCCTTTACTGTTCGAAAAAATAAACAGGCTGTTCAAGACGGTATTGAGAATGCTTTTAACCTATTTCCGAGGCTTAAAGAACGACAAAAACAGTTAGCAGGTACTCTTAGTGGAGGAGAACAACAAATGCTGGCTATTAGTCGAGGGTTAATGGCACAACCGAAATTGTTAATGCTCGATGAGCCATCAATGGGACTTGCACCAATTATTGTACAAGAAATAATGGAAAATATACGTTCCATTAGTAAGACAGGAACTACAATATTATTAATTGAACAAAATGCCAAGGCTGCGTTAAAATTAGCAGATCGTGGATATGTAATTGAAACATCACAAATCATTATGCATGAGCCAGCAGAAGTACTACGAGCAGATGATAAAATAATCAAAGCTTATCTTGGCGCATAAAGAATTATGTAAGAGAGAAAGGGGCTCTATCAAAAGTGTCATTGTACCTTGCAACGACTTTTTGATACAGCCTCTTTCTTTAGGGGAAAAGTATAGTGTTGTAGTCAATGGGAGGCTTCTTTTAGATTTTTTATTCATTGATGATGATAATTGTCTTTCTAACAAGTCATTTTCCAAATAAGAAGGCTGTTTTAGCTAAGTGATTTAACAGATTTCTTATCTGTCATTTTCGCAAAAAGAAGTAATTTACCTTGTTTATTAATCTAAAAGATTACACTATTCGATATGTTTTTTTGTTCGAATGTATATAGTAAGGTTAGTGCATATCCTTTATAGTAATACAAGAAATATATGGAAGTATATCGAAAGATATGTTTATATATATGAATTATGAAGGGTGTGATGTTGAGTGATTACTCAGATAATCAAAGATCAGTTGATTGCTATAGTAGGAGAAGAGAACTATGAGGATTCAAACACAAGCAGGCTTGTATATTCTTATGACGCAACTCCACAATTTCAATCAATGCCCGATGCAATCATAGCACCTAGAAATACGGCGGAAGTGTCAAAGATTGTAGCAATATGTAATGAAAATAGGATTCCTATTGTTCCAAGAGGGTCGGGAACGAACCTCTGTGCAGGTACTTGTCCTACTAATGGTGGACTAGTATTACTATTTAAACATATGAACAAAATTTTAGAAGTAGATGAAGAAAATTTAACGATTACTGTTCAACCTGGAATCATTACTCAAACATTAATTGATGAAGTGGAAAATAGGGGTCTTTTCTATCCTCCTGATCCAAGTTCTATGAAAATTTCTACTATAGGAGGCAACATCAATGAAAACTCTGGAGGTTTACGCGGTTTAAAGTATGGCGTCACTCGAGATTATGTCTTAGGGCTAGAATTTGTTTTAGCAAATGGTGATGTAGTTCGTACTGGCGGGAAATTAGCTAAGGATGTTGCAGGTTATGATTTAACGCGATTAATAGTAGGCTCGGAAGGTACGTTAGGTATTGTGACAGAAGCAACTTTAAAGTTGATTCCTATTCCTGAAGATAAGCAAACCTTGCTTGCGTTATATGATGATCTGGAAGCAGCTGCGAAAACGGTTTCGAAAATAATAGCTAATAAAATTATTCCTACTACTCTTGAATTTCTAGATCAACCAACTCTTCAAGTAGTAGAAGACTTTGCAAAGATTGGACTCCCGACAAATGTTGCGGCCGTGTTGTTAATTGAACAAGATGGCTCAAAAGAAGTGGTATCCCGTGATATGAAATTAATGGAGGACATATGTATAAACGAAAAAGCCATTTCCGTTCAGTTAGCTGAATCAGAAGAACACGCAATGGCCTTGCGAACAGCAAGACGTTCAGCATTATCCGCTCTTGCTCGGTTAAAGCCTACAACAATTCTAGAAGATGCCACAGTACCACGATCAGAAATTGCCATAATGGTTGCTGCTATAAATGAGATTGCAGAAAGAAATCAAGTGGATATTTGTACATTTGGTCATGCAGGGGATGGTAATCTTCATCCAACTTGCTTAACAGATTCTCGAGATAAAGATGAAATAGAAAGAGTAGAACAAGCTTTTAAAGAGATTTTTGAAAAAGCCATTGAATTAGGTGGGACGATTACTGGTGAACATGGTGTAGGTGCTATGAAATCACCCTATTTACAACTGAAACTTGGTAATGAAGGGATTGATATGATGCTAGCGATTAAACAAGCATTAGATCCTAATAATATTATGAATCCTGGAAAAATATTCACTGATGAGACACGTAAACGTGTGGTGGTAATGAAATGACAACAAGTATAGAACGAGAAAAAATTCAAGATGAATTTAAAAACAGAATGGATGAAGATCAGTTATTAAACTGTATGCGTTGCGGTTTCTGTCTGCCATCGTGCCCCACCTATATAGAATCAGGATTTAAAGAGTCGCATTCTCCACGTGGGCGAATAGCCTTAATGAAGGCGGTTGTTGATGGTGTGATAGAGCCAGATGAGGATGTTGAGCGATCTTTAGAGCTTTGCCTAGGATGTAGAGCCTGTGAACCAGTTTGTCCTTCTGGGGTTAAATATGGACACTTATTAGAAGAGGCACGAGACATTATCAATCAAAATAAAAAGCACTCTGCACCAGTGAAGATGGTTCGTAAAATGGTATTTGAAGACATGTTTCCGTATCAAAATCGAATGAGAAATATGATGTCTTTAGTAAGAATCTATCAGAAATCTGGGTTGCAGCATGTAGCGAGAAAACTTGGAATCGTGGATGTATTACCAAAGAATCTGGCAGCAATGGAACAAATTCTACCTGAAATACCATCCTTAAAACAAATGCGAAACAGACCTCATAAATTGGAATCAATTGGACCGAAGAAAAAAAGAGTGGCTTTTTTTTCTGGGTGTTTGATGGATACAATGTTTATGAATACAAATGATGCTACTATGAAACTTTTACAAAATGCAGGATGTGAAATCGTCATTCCAAAAGCACAAGCCTGCTGTGGAGCCTTACATGGACATAGTGGCGAAAAAAATGGAGCAAAAGAATTAGCAAAGAGGAATATCGCTGCCTTTGAAGAGTCGAAGATTGATTATATTGTTTCCAATGCTGGTGGTTGTGGCGCTTTCCTAATTGAATATGATCATTTGCTAAAAGATGAGCCTGAGTGGAAGGACCGTGCGGTGAATTTTGTGAAAAAGATTAAAGATATAACGAATATATTAGTAGAATTAGATTTTCATCTAAAATCTCTATCTTTGCCTAATCAAATTATTACCTATCAGGATTCCTGTCATCTTCGGAATGTAATGAAGACTTCAGAGCAACCGAGAATACTCCTAAAATCAATTAAAGGAGTAGAGTTTAGGGAAATGAAAGGAGCAGATCATTGCTGTGGATCTGCGGGGATTTACAACATAGTTGAATCAGAAATGTCTTTGCAAATATTAGATCATAAAATGGAAAAAGTGAAACAGACACATGCAACAACCATTGTAACTGCTAATCCTGGTTGCTTGCTTCAAATGAAATTAGGGATTGAAAGAGAAGGATTATCGCATTGTACTCGAGCTGTACATATTGTGGATTTATTATTAGAAGCTAGTGAACATGACAAAAAAGACGTTTTTGGATAAAGGTCTAAAAATTCAGATAATAAAAGACAGATTTTTGGTTTCGAATATATTATTATTGGAATTTATCGATTTTATAATAGAAATGAATAATTTAATGGGGATAATTTACTTTCCTGTTAGTTTGTTTCATATATTGGATAAAAAGGAATGGTGAATTCAATGAGTAAAAAAGTATTAATCGTAACAGGAGATGCAGTTGAAGCGTTGGAATTAATGTATCCTTATTATCGTTGTCTTGAAGAAGATGTACAGTGTACAATTGCTTCACCAGTACAAAAGAAGCTGCAAACAGTCGTTCATGATTTTATCCCAGAAATGGAAACGTATACAGAAAAATTAGGTTACGTAATCGAATCACATACATCCGTTGACTCTGTTGATCCAGCTGAGTACGATGGCTTAATTATTCCAGGTGGTCGGGCTCCAGAATATATTCGTTTGAATTCAAAAGTACAAGAATTAGCAGCTCATTTCTTAATAGAGAATAAACCGATTGGTGTCATTTGTCATGGTAGCTTAGTTCTAACTACCGTGAGAGAATACATTAAAGGTAGAACAATGACAGCTTATCCAGCATGCAGACCGGAAGTTGAAGCAGGAGGAGCAACGTTTAGCGAGAACAATTTATATGTGGAAGATAATATTGTTTCAGGGCAAGCATGGCCTGATTTACCAGGCTTTATGAAAGAATTTTTAAAATTGTTAAATAAATAGTCAAACAAAGAACAAATGTCTCATCATAATGAACGAGACATTTGTTCTTTATTTAAAGGCTCTATTCTATCGTTGGGGTTATTTTTGTCAAGAAAAGATTGGGTGTTAAACTGGTGGGTTAGCTTTTGCTAACCGAAAGTAAACGTATGGAAGCAATTAAACTCTATTTGATAAATAATACAGATTTTATATAAGGAGTTGCTTCTTCACCTCTTGTATGGGATATCAATAGTACTTAACTTTTGCAAATAAATGGGCTTGATAATTAACTCATTATTCAGGAAATTTATTTTGCAATTGAAATATTTACGTTTATAATTAAAATTATATGTAAGTAAACAGTTTATTTAAATATACTATTTTCATAAATAATACAGTGAGGATCGAAAAAGCAATGATAAGTAGAGATACATCACTTAGAGAAAAGAATATTGTTTTCATTGGCTTCATGGGTGTAGGGAAAACAACTATTGGGAAATTAGTTGCCAAAAAATTATATAGAAGTTTTGTCGATATTGATGAAGTGATTGAAGCTGAGTATGGAATGAAATGTTCGGAAATATTTAATACGATTGGTGAAAAAGCCTTTCGAACCAAAGAAAAAGAAGTTATTTCACATTATTGTCAACAAAAATCAAAAATTATTTCAGTCGGTGGAGGAGCCTTTTTACAGGAGGAAGTTCGAAATATTTGCTTGTCAACTTCAATCGTGATTTTTTTAGATTTATCATGGGATTCCTGGAAGGAGAGAATTCATCTCATTATTGATAGCCGACCTGTTTTACAAGGGAAAACAATTGAGGAAATAGAAGAGTTATTTTATGCAAGACAAAAAATATATGCTGTTCATAATTCGAGAGTGCAAACGGATCATCAAGATATCGAAGAAGTAGCAGATTATATAGTAGAATCATTAAAGCTCGCTTGGGATTTATATGAGCCTAATAAATAGATATTGGATTGATATTAACGCGTTGTAGGAGCTAACCTTACTTTAATATTTTTGTATGTCGGAACCTACAAGTAAAATAAGACAAGCATAAGAAGCAGATATGTGTACTATCCATTAGTGCTGTATGATGCTTCTATTTTTACTGACTAGTTATCTATAAATTTTGAAATTCGCAAGTATGAATCATTTATTTGGTTAATTACTTTCAAAATGGTGGTGAAAATCATATTGAATATACTTCCTGAGCTTGCAATGAAAATAATTCGTGAAGTGCAACAAGTTATTAATGAAGATATTATTGTTGTTGATTTGAACAGTGTTATTATTGCTTCTACGGATTCTAGTAGAATAGGGACTTTTCACGAAGGTGCTCAAAGAGTTTTGAAATCAAAAAAGAAATTGTATATTAATAAAGACATGATTTCGGAGCTAAAAGGTGTAAAAGAGGGCATAAATATGCCGATTATGTTGGGAACGAATTTAATTGGAGTGGTAGGGGTAACTGGAAATCCAAAAGAAGTCGAACCATTTGCAGAAATGATTAGAAGAATGACAGAATTAATTCTTCAAGAGGCAAGATATACAGAACAAATGGAATGGAAAAATACGGGCTTACAATCTTATTTCTATGAGTGGGTAAATTTAACGCATGTTGATCGAGATTTTTTAGACAGGGGTATTCTAATGGACATTCCTGTACATCAGACACATATATGCTGTTTAATACAAGTTGAAATGTCAGAATTAAGTGAAAATGACACCCGTTGGATTGAACGTGAGTATTATGAGTTATTTCACCATTTTTTTTCTGAGGGTACCGACTATATTATTCGCTTTGGACAAGGAAGATATTTATTACTAAAGAATTGTAAAAAAGAATTAAAACGATCGAGGCTTATATTTGAATTAGAAGAGCTACAAAAAAGCTTTGCGAACAAGTTTAACAGCTATCTTTATATTGGAGTTGGTAAAACACCTGGCACATATCTGATCAATCAATCATACAAGGAGGCAAAGAAGGCGTTAAAAGTTTCTGAAAAGCAGCATCAAATCGTTTTTTATGAAGATTTAATTATTGACGTTGTTCTGGAAGAAGTTTCTCTTGAAATGCAAAAAGAATATATTGATCGTACCATAAAAGTATTAATGCGTCAGCCAGAATTACTTGTTACTTTACAGTCTTATATTAATAATAATCAATCGATTAAAGAAACCTCTAAAGAGCTTCATTTACATATTAATACGCTTCACTATCGACTAAAACAAATTAAAGATTTAACATCCATTGATCCTAAGGAAACGGAAGGGATTGTACTATTTTATTTAGCTATGATGTTTTTTCGAAATCTAGAAAAAGATCAAAAATCTCGTAATGCAGTGGTTTATGAACAATCTCATTCTTTTTAATAGAAAGAGTCTCGAAAGTGTTTAAAGCTACCTTTGAGACTCTTTTTTAGTATTTTTATTTGATTTGTCTAGCTTCTGTCATTTGTTTCCAAACAGAACCTTTTGCTTCTTCTCCATGTTCTATTCGATCTATAGCCATTTTTACTTGCATAGCTACTTCAAATTCCGTATCATTTTCGGCTTGTTTTAAAGCGGAAAGAACAGTTTCATCTCCTAATTCGTATAAAAACATGGCCGCTCTCCATCTAACGAGTTTACTTTTGTCTTGAAGTGCAACTGCCATCTCATTCATAGCTTCCTCAAAACCTAAATCTGATAAACAGTCACCAGCGGTTCTTCTTACTGCTGGATTTTTATCATGAAGACCTTTATATAATCCGTTCAAGACTTTTTTATCCTCGATCATGCCTAAATATACTACGGCTAATCTACGAATGGATGTTTTAGAATCTTCTAAGGCTTTTTCTAATAAAGGAATATCTTCAATTGTAGGATCTTCCATTTGATCTAATGCTTGATAACGTTTTTCCCAATTATCATTAAGAAGCATCTCTTCTGTTAATTTGATCTTTGGTTTTCTTTCGAGCGCTTTTTTAGTGGATAAGGCATGAGCTTCATCTACTAACTGCTGTAATCTTTCAAGTGGAAAAGAAGCGATGATTTCTTCGGCTACTTCAGCCCCAATTTTATCCATATTTCCATAGCGATAACCATAGTCAGTCCATTTTCTAAGTAATACAACATTATCACCTTGTTGTTCGGCTTCGTGAATGGCTTTGATAAAATGATCGGGTAGTCCAAATCTTTTTTCCTCATTCCCATCATTTAATTTAATTTGCATAGGAATTCCTTTAAATTTTTGAATTTGAACAGATACCTCACCAAAATGATCGAGAATAACCTGATTGGAATCTTCATTACTAGATTCCTCACCGAAAATTTGACGGATTTGCATTAATAGTTCTTTCCAATCGAATTTAGCATTGCGTTCTACTGCTAAGAAATCCGCTACATGGTAAACTCCCTTTATTCCATCAATAGACAAGATTTCTTGAATGAGTTGAGGAGCCTGTTCAGCCTGATCTTTCTTATAATTATTACTTTTACCTGATGGTAATTCTTCTGATAAATTTATTTTCATTGTATTTGGGCTTGGTGTTGGCTCAATAGAGATAATCTTCAATGAAATTCACTCCTAGCTTTTTAAATTTTCAATAGTGTTATAATCAATCTAGGCATATGTTTGCCTATAGGCAATTCGTAAGTATCAGGTTGCATTATCAATGTATGTAGGAAAGATTGAATCGTATAATTAGGTATGATATGAATAATATAACGAAATGTTAGTCATAGATTCATATACTGATTTCATCTTACCTAAAATAATGTGAACAAATCAAACCACATGCATTAATGAAGGCTTGTTTACATTGAAAAATTTCAATTAACGATACATAAAGATGGTTTTCATGTTCGAAAACAGAAAAATCGGGAATAGTATGTTGGATAACGATTGTTGAAGGAGGATTATTTTAATGATTGAAAATGTCAAAGGAACAGTTACTTTACATAATGGAGTGAAAATGCCGGGTTTTGGTTTAGGAGTGTATAAATCAGAAGATGGGAAGGAAGTTATTAATAGTATAAAAAATGCAGTAGAAGCAGGTTATCGTTTAATTGATACAGCAGCTTTTTACAATAATGAAATAGGTGTCGGCCAAGCAATTAAAGAAGTTCAAGTTCCAAGAGAAGAACTATTTGTCACTACCAAAGTATGGAATACAGATCAAGGATATGAACAAACTTTAGCTGCTTTCGAAACTAGTTTGCAAAAGTTAAATCTGGACTATATCGATTTATACTTAATACACTGGCCAGTTCCAGGAAAATATATCGATACATGGAGAGCATTAGAAAAGCTGTATCGAGAAGGTAAGGTTAAAGCAATTGGTGTTAGTAACTTCCAAATTCATCATATAGAAGATTTAATACGTGAATGTGAGATAGTACCTATGGTTAATCAAGTAGAACTTCATCCTCTACTATCACAAAAGGAGCTACGTGAATATTGTGCTTCAAAAAATATAATGGTAGAAGCATGGTCACCGATTGCGAGAGGTAGATTATTTGATCATCCGACACTTATTGAGATAGCAGCAAAGTACCGTAAATCTATTGCACAAATAATACTACGCTGGGATATACAGCATGGAATCATTACAATTCCTAAATCAGTAAAAAAAGAACGTATCATTGAAAATGCAAGTATTTTTCAATTTGAATTAGACTCTGATGATATGAAGAAAATAGATGAATTAAATGAAAATAAGAGATTTGGTCAAGATCCTGACAATTTTAATTTATAAAACCACTGGACTATGGTATAATAATAGTATATAAGAAGTTATCAAAAGTGATTGTAGACCTTGTAAATAGGAGGTTCTCATTACTAGCAAGGCGTTTGCTTTGAATGATAACGAACGGCTATGGCTCTTTGTGCATTCTTTGCAACGAAGGGCCTTTTATATATTGTAAGTAAAAATATTGTTTTAATTTGTATAAGCTGTATGCAGTATATTTCATGTTAATCTGTTGAACGGATAAATAATCTTTTAGGAGTGGATTATTATGAATATAAACGGTATGGTACGAGGTTTTATAAGTAAGGAATATGACCCGGAATATTTTTTAAAACATATAGCCATTACGATTGAACATCAATTAAAAGAATGGGATCCATACTATGAAGTGTTGATCATGAAAATGGTTGATTATCATTTCATAGTCAAGAATAAGGGTGAATACTACACAATAATCATTTCTGAAGAAGAAGTTAGAAACCTTCAAAAAAAAGATTTGTTTGCTCTAGATCAATTTATTTGGAAGGAATTAACGCGTCAAGGAGTCATTTTATATAAAGGATACGGCAACTATCTAGAAAATGTATTATCTGATATGTAAGCAATGAGATGATTACGTATCGGAAATTCTGAATAAATAATCTTTAAAGAGTTTATAAAAAAGGATTGTCTTCTAAGATAAAATGCAGTAATATACTAATACAAGCTGCGTTGTGCGTATGAATGATTAAGTTTTAACCTTTATGCTAGAATAGGGAGTTTTATTATTAAAACGAAAATGACAAGCCTCTGTCTATATGACAAGGAGGACATGCAAAGGCGTTTTTGCGAACACCCACTTTGTGAAGTGGTGGTTTAAAACTTTCTTACATGGATACGGCAAAGGCGGCTCTTAATACGATATGACATGAGGATGTAATAGAAAGCTTTAAGGCTTTTTATCGCATCCTTTTTTTATTTTACTAAATATTAAATAGGGTGAAATCCCTAAATAAATACACTAAGATCTTTTGATTACTTTTGACATATACTTAACTGCTATTTTTGACTTACTTGCTTCTCTTGAAGGAGTCTCAAGGACAGAAAAGCATAATAAAAGTTAAGCCAAGCTGTTTAAAAGTATCTACAGAACTTTTAGACAGCTTGGCTTTATTGTTTTATAGCAACACTTATATCTTATAAGCTTAATTCAGAAAGTAATGCTTTTTTTTGGACTTATTATTTTGATTAAACAAGATAGAGGGTTGTGTAAAATGATAATCTGGTAAACCATCAATGGATCTAACGTACTGATGATGATGTAGGTTGACACTTTTAGATAGTGTTAGTGCTGTCGTTGGACATGCCTCTACACAAGCTGCAGTCAAACCTGATTCTAATCTGGATGAGCACATCTGACACTTGACGACCTTTTGTGTTATAGGATCATATTGTGGTGCATGATAAGGACAAGCATCGAGACAATTCATACAGCTTGTACAACGATTTGCATCAATTTCTACGATACCATTTGTTCTTTTTATAAACGCATTCTCAGGACATACACGAAAGCATTCTGGGTTTTGACAATGATTACAAGAAATTGATATGTATGTGGCAAAAGAATGTTTAATCACTTTTCTTCTACTAATTGTACAATTATCATCATTTTCACTTTTACAAGCAACCTCACAAGCTTTACAACCAATACAAAGTTCAGGGTTAAAGATAAATCCTAATTGTTTTTCCACATTAAACACTCCATTTTCGAATATCTACAAAACGATCATAAAAAGGTTGCTTTTCTTCATTAACCTTTTTTTCCTTTAATACAGTAAATTGATTTATCCGATTTTTTCCAGATTGGAAACTTAATATAACATTATGAGGTAAAGTGGAATTTATTTTGATACGAGATGTAAAAGATGCATTTGCATTAAATACTTCGACCACACAACCTTCTTCTAAACCTCTTTCAATTGCAATGTTTTCTGATAATTGGATATAGCCCGTATCATATTTTTTTGAAAGCCCTATCATAGAATGGGATGAAGAAGAATGAATCGATAAAAATTGATAAGGAAAAGCGTCACTTTGTTCCTGATTCATCGGTACATGAGCTTGATTTTGGGTAAAAGGGAATAGCTTAAATTTAGTTTCTTCAGCTAATAAAGTGGAAGCTTTTTCTTTTCTTTGCTTCGGTCCTTTTAATAAATCGCTCCAATCTTTAATCGTATACAATTCCATTATTTCGGCAGTTAGTTCCTCTTTTATCCAATCAATGGGTTCTTTCTCATATGGAAAGTTAGAAAAAAAAGGTGAAAGCTCATTTAGTTTTTTTGTCAGTTCTCTTGCAATTTGGAGATCACTTTTCGCTTCGTAGTATGGATCTATAGCTTTTTGATTGAAAGAAAGCCAATGGTGCCAATAACTTACGCACAAATCCTCTTCCTCAAAATGTGTTGCAGCTGGAAGTACAAGATCAGATTGTTCAGCTGTCTCTGTCATGTACAAATCGACTGTCACTATTAAATCCAGCTTTTGTATTAATTGATTCCAAGCCTCAAAATTTTGATCTTGAATGAGTGGATTCCTTGAAGAAACCCATAATAATTTTAATGGAGGATCATTTAAATATCTTGCTTTTTCAGCAAAATGATTAATATCAATTACGCGTGATGATTTTATCGAATGATGCTTCAATGGTTCATGATTTAGAAGGGACATTGGAAAGCATTCTTTACCATAGTGCGAATAATAAACACCACCGTATGATTTGATACTTCCTGTTAAAGCAGCTAAA